>NZ_JBFTKK010000025.1:0-61362 GCF_056395905.1 Arthrobacter sp. 05T444 | reverse complement strand
CGCCAAGATCGGCCTGGACCGCGGTATCGGCGGGCCGCTCCTGTCGGCTTCGAGCTACTTCATGAAGTCCCCGCCGGAGCAGTTCAATGACGACCTCGCCCGTGAAAAGGTCGAGGCCTTCATCCGCGGCGACCTCGAGCGCTAAACCCCGGACCCTCCATCAGTTCCTGCAGGTCTTGACCCGACGCTCCCTCAGATCCTGCGGGCTTCATCCGGACGCTCCATCAGCTTTTGCAGGTTTCCACGCGACGCTCCCTCACTTTCGGTGGGGGAGCGTCGGTGCTTAGGCGGGATGCGGACCAGCAGAGGAAGCAACTGCCGGCGGCGAGCTGCGGAGGTTACCCCGCCAAGGCTTGGAGCCGGGCAGGGCGTTGTTCCGCGGCGGCGTGGTAGCTTTCCAGCGTGATGGCGGCGGTCCGCTGCCAGCCGGAGTTTTCGGCGCGGATGGAGGCGGCGCGGCCAATGTGGTCGCGGGTGGCGGGGTCGTCGTAGAGGGCTTCCAGCGCGTCGGCCCAGTCGGCGGCGCGGTGGCCGTCCACCAGCAGCCCGGTCCGTTCGTGGCTGACGGCGCGGGTCAGCCCGCCAACGCGGGTGGCGACCACGGGGGTGCCGCAGGCCTGCGCTTCGAGGGCGACGAGGCCGAAGGATTCGCTGTAAGAGGGCATGACGACGACGTCGGCGGCGCGGTACCAGGCGGCCAGTTCGGACGCGCCGACCGGCGGGTGGTGGGTGACGACGTCGTCCAGTCCGGCGGCGCTGACGAGGGATTTGAGGTTGAAGTCCTTGGCGCCGCTGAGCTCGCCGAGGACGGTGAGTTTCAGGTCGATGTCTGGGCGGCGCTGGCGGAGCAGGGCGGCGGCCTTGAGCAGGATCTGCGGGCCTTTGAGCCGCTGGATCCGGCCGGCGAAGAGCAGGTGGAACGTGCCCGGCCCGATGCCGTGGGCGGTGCGGGAGCGGGCGCGGAACGCCGGCGTGAAGACGGACAGGTCGACGCCGGGGGGTGCGACGTCGATGTGGTCGAAGTCGGCTCCGTAGTGGGAGACGAGTTCGGCGGCTTCGGCGGTGGTGTTGGCAATCAGCCGGGTGGCGCCGTCCACGATCCGGTGTTCGCCGTCCTCCCGGCGGCGGGGTTCGGGTTCCTCGCCGGACTGCAGCAGGAGGTTTTTGACCTTGGCCATGGTGTGCATGGTGTGCACCAGCGGCACGTTCCACAGTGCGGAAAGTTCCAGGCCGGCGCTACCGGAGACCCAGTAGTGGGAGTGGATGAGGTCGTAGCGGCCGTGGGGCTGCCGGGCGCGGATGCGTTCGATTTCGGCGACCATGGCGTGCAGCAGTTCGGGGAGTTCCTCTTTGGGGAGTTTGCGGGGCGGACCGGCCAGGACGTTGTGGACGCAGACGCCGGGATCGGGGTGTTCGACGGCGGGCTGGCCGGCGGCGGTGGACCGAGTGAAGATTTCCACTTCGATGCCGGATTCGGCCAGGGCCGAGGCGAGGCCCCGGACGTAGACGTTCATGCCGCCGGCGTCCCCGGAACCGGGCTGTTCCATGGGGGAGGTGTGCAGCGACAGGAAAGCCACGCGCTTGATCAGGGACATGTCCCTCCTTTCTGCTTTGCGAAGTACCGCTTTATGAAGTGGTACACGAACGGCCCCCATCTACAGGACGGGGGCCGTTCGGCTGTTTTGCCCAGTCTTACTGGGATACCTTGGCGAGGTTTTCGCGTTCGGCGGCGATGGTGGTGCTGTCGCCGTGGCCGGTCCGGACCACCGTTTCCGCGGGGAGGGTGAGGAGCCGTTCGCGTATGGAGGTCAGGATGGTCGGGTAGTCGCTGTAGGAGCGGCCGGTGGCACCGGGGCCGCCGTTGAACAGGGTGTCCCCGGTGAACACCGTTCCCTCCTGTTCGAGGAGGAAGCAAGTGGAGCCCGGCGAGTGGCCGGGCGTGTGGATCGCCTTCAGGGTGGCCCCGCCCACGGTAAATTCGTCCCCATCGCTGATGCTGCGGTCGGGGGTGGTGCCGGGGTAGACCTGTTCCCAGAGGACTTGGTCCTCCGGGTTCAGCCAGATGGGTGCGGCGACGGCGCCGGCGACGTCGCGGGCGGCGCCGATGTGGTCGTTGTGCGCGTGCGTGAGCAGGATGGCCAGGACCTTCCGGCCACGCACCTGGCTGATGATCGCAGCGGCGTCGTGCGGGGAATCAATGATCACGCACTCGTTCTCGTTGCCCACGATCCAGACGTTGTTGTCCACGTCCCATGTCCCGCCGTCGAGCGAGAAGGTCCCCGAGGTGACCAGGTTTTCGATCGTGACACTCATGCGGAGGCACCTGCCGTCTGGATGCCTTCGACAGTCTGGATGTCCTGGGCGGGCTGGATTTCGACGACGGAGCGCAGGACCTTGCCTTCGTGCATTTTGTCGAAGGCATCCTCGACCTGGTCGATGGTGATGCGTTCGGAGACGAACGCGTCCAGGTCCAGGTTGCCCTGCTTGTAATGGGAGACGAGCATGGGGAAGTCGCGAGAGGGCAGGCAGTCCCCGTACCAGGAGGACTTCAGCGACCCGCCCCGGCCAAAGACATCCAGCAGCGGCAACTCCAGCTGCATGTCCGGCGTCGGGACGCCGACAAGGACCACTCTGCCGGCCAGGTCCCGGGCGTAGAACGCCTGCTTATAGGTTTCGGGGCGTCCGACGGCCTCGATCACGACGTCGGCCCCGTTCCCGCCGGTCAGCGCCCGGATCGCCTCCACTGGGTCGGAGGTGCGGGAGTGCACGCCATGGGTCGCGCCCAGGGATCTGGCCATCTCGATCTTGTTCTCATCGATGTCCACCGCGATGATCGTGGTGGCCCCGGCCAGCTTCGCGCCGGCGATCGCGGCAATGCCCACGCCGCCGCAGCCGATCACGGCCACCGATTCGCCGCGCTTGACCTCCCCGGTGTTGATCGCCGCCCCGATGCCGGCCATCACCCCGCAGCCCAGCAAACCCACCGCGGCCGGGTCGACGTCCTCATCGACCTTGGTGCACTGCCCGGCAGCGACCAGTGTCTTCTCCGCGAACGCCCCGATCCCCAGGGCCGGGGACAGTTCGGTTCCGTCCTCCAGCGTCATCTTCTGGGTGGCGTTGGCGGTGTTGAAACAATACTGCGGCTGGCCCTTCGAACACGCCCGGCACTGCCCGCACACCGCACGCCAGTTCAGGATCACCCGGTCACCCGGGGCCACCTCGGTCACACCTTCACCCACGGCGGAGACCACGCCGGTGGCCTCGTGGCCCAGCAGGTACGGGAACTCGTCCCCAATGCCGCCCAGCTTGTAATGCAGGTCCGTGTGGCACACCCCGCACGTTAGGACATCCACCAGGGCCTCCCCTGGCCCCGGATCCGGGACCAGGATCGTTTCCACCGACACCGGAGCGTTCTTCTCCCTGACAACAACTGCCTTCACTTTATGAACCATGATCTGGGTGTTCCTTTCGAGTGTTCTGCGGCTGGCACAGTTGACACATCGCTTTTTCGCAGGCGCCTGGCGCTGTCTATGCGGGGGAGCGGGTGGTGGCCGGAGGTCTTCTGATTCGGCGTCAGCGGCTTTTTGGGAGCGACTGATTTACCTGATATTTGTGAGTTATATAACTAATATATAAGTGATCGTATGCGCCCGAACTTGGCTGCGTCAACGTGCTCGAGGCAATCGGGAAAGCCGGACGCAGCCGTCAGTCGGTCTCGGGGCCGGAACAGAAAAAGCAGCCGTGGTAGTCGCAGTCATCAACGGAGGAAGCTTCATCTGATTCCGTTTCAACCTTTGCCACTGTGGACGCCGATGGTGCCATGTGAGTGCCTTTCCTAGTTTGGGACGCGCTCGTAGACGCGGAGAGTTAGCCGCCCGCAAAGGGCGGGAGAACGTCAAGGACGTCCTCCGAATTCAGGGCTGTTGACCGGTCGCGGACAGCCACTTCGTTACGGAGGAAGCTGCTCCTGGACAGAACCCCGTCAAGTTGCGGAGCGCCGGCAGTGGGCTGCGGGCGGTCTGCCGCAAGTATGGCGGACAGGAGTTCGTCCAGCGTTGACCCCGGCGCGAGGTCGAAGTGTTCCTCCGCCATGCCGGCCGCCGCTGCCGCAGCGGCAAAGTAACGGACCAGTACTGCCAAATTAGCCTCCTATGGCGCTCATAGTTCGGTCCGGCTGGACAAAGTCTTGCGCCCCCAAGCCTGTGTGTTCCATGCCGTGGGCTTTGGGCTTGATCCACATGGCGTCCTCCCACCGCCGCACAAGCTCGTCCTCGGGTGCACCTTCCCGCAGGAGGCCCAGGAGGTCGAACTCCTGGCGCGAGAAGAGGCAGCTCATGATCGTGCCCTCGGCCGTGATGCGGGTCCGCCGGCAGTCCGAGCAGAACGGCTCCGTGACGGAGGCGATGATTCCCACCGTGCCCAGCACCGGACCGGCGGGTCCGCCGGTGGCCGGGTCCCGACGTCGGACGCGGAAGCGTTCGGCGGGCGCGCCGTCACGATCCCCGGGATCGGAAGCCAGCACGAACACTGTTCCCAGGATTTTCCGGATTTCCGTTGCTGTGATCATGTCGCGCCGGGACCAGCCATGGTCGGCGTCCAGCGGCATTTGCTCGATAAACCTCAGCTCATGACCGAATTCAAGGGCCCAAGCCAGCAGCGCTGGTGCTTCGGCGTCGTTGATGCCGCGCATGAGTACGGCATTGATCTTGATTGGGCCGAGGCCGGCGGACGAGGCTGCCTGGACCCCGGCCAGCACCCTGCCCAGGTAAGGGCGCCGGGTAATTTTGGTGAAGGTCTCTTGGTGCAGGGAGTCCAGGGAGATATTGACCCGTGTGAGGCCGGCGTCCCTCAGCAACTCGGCTTTCTTGTCCAGTCCCAGACCATTGGTTGTCATGGAGATCGGAAGGTCAGGGTGGCGGCAGCGGAGCGCGCTGACAATGTCCACGAGGTCCCCGCGGACCAGAGGTTCGCCGCCCGTCAGGCGCAGCTCCCTGACTCCGAGCCGATCGACGCCGATCCCCACGATCCGCACGATCTCTTCGGCGGTCATGACCGCCGGCTTGGGAAGCCATTCCAGGCCTTCCGCAGGCATACAGTACGTGCATCGGAGATTGCACTTGTCCGTCACGGACAGTCTCATGTCGGTGGCCCGGCGGCCAAAACGGTCGAACAGTCCCGAAGGCTGCCCTTGCGGCCGCCGCGGCGGGATCTTCATCCGGTTGTAGGGGGCCTCTTGGCGCAACACCGGCAAGCCAAGTTGAACGGTCATCAGTGGTGGCTTCGAGCTGATGACCGGGTGGTTACCGCGGCGACTGTGCCGATTGTTGCGGACATTGCGCTTTCCCTTTCTGGGTCCGACGTTCTTGCAGGGGCGCGTCAGTGCGGCCGGATCCCGATCCGAGGTGGTACCGGGATCCGGCCGCGTTGTACTTAGCGCCGCTTGTCCCCGGCAGGATCAAGCTCACTCTTGGAGCACCGTTCATCACATTCATGCTTGGTCACCAGATCGAACTGGACGCCGCCATGCTGTTCGACTCCACTGCGGATGGAGCGCTCGACGACGGATGTGACCAGCCGCCTGCGCAGTGACAGCGGGTCCCTGCGCAGATCCCTTGTCAGGGCAAAACACATCAGGAACATCACAAGCACGAAGGGCAGCGCTGAGACGATGGTGATCCGTTGCAGTCCGGCAAGCGCCTCGGCAGGCTTGTCGCCGCCGGCAAGGAGCATCACAGCTGCGACGGCGCCGGTGAGGGCACCCCAGAAGATAACGACTCCCCGGCGTGGCTCTTCAGCGCCGTCGGAGCTCAGTGAACCCATCACGATGGAGGCCGCGTCGGCACCCGTGACGAAGAAGATCGCCACCAGGACCATCGCCAGGATAGAGACCGCGGCGGCAATGGCGTTGGGCAAGGGCAGATGGTGGAGCAGATCGAACAGAGCACCATCGAAGGAAATCGTGGGAGTTCCGTCGACGATCTTGGCCAGGCCATCGCCGGTGTCCGGTGTGGCATCAGCTGTGGACTGGATATGGATGGCGGCGCCGCCGAAGATGCCGAACCAGATCACGCTGACGACGCTGGGGACCAGCAGGACACCAGTGACGAACTGGCGGATGGTGCGGCCGCGGCTGATGCGGGCGATGAACAGGCCCACGAAGGGAGTCCAGGAGACCCACCAGGCCCAGTAGAAGATGGTCCAGCCGGACATCCATGTGCGCAGGGCATCGTCGCCGACGGCCTCGGTCCGGGAGGCCATCTCGGCCAGGTCCCGGGCATAGTCGCCGACGGCCGCCGGGATCAGGTTCAGGATGAAAAGCGTTGGCCCGGCCACGAAGACGATGACCGCAAGGAGTGCGGCCAGGACCATGTTGATGTTGGACAGCCACTGGATTCCGCGGCTGATGCCGGAGACTGCCGAGGCCACGAAGCAGGCTGTGAGAATGGCAACGATCACCACGAGCACGGGGGTGGCAAGGTGGCCGCCGATCCAGCCGTTGGACGCCATGCCGCTGCCGATCTGCAGCGCTCCGAGTCCGAGCGATGCTGCCGTTCCGAAGAGTGTGGCGAAGATGGCCAGCATGTTGATGAGCTTGCCGATGGGACCTTCCACCCTGCGGATGCCGAACAGGGACGTGAAGACGGAGGAAATGAGTTGCTTGCGGCCGAGGCGGTAGGACCCGTAGGCCATGGCAACGCCCACCACCGCGTACATGGCCCACGGGTGCAGGGTCCAGTGGAAGATCGAAGTTGCCATTGCCGTTTGGACCGCCGCGGGAGTCTGGCCGTCAACGGTGCCCGGTGGCGGGGAGATGTAGTGGTACAGCGGCTCGGCCACGCCGTAGAACATGAGCCCGATGCCCATGCCTGCCGCGAACATCATCGAGACCCACGAGACCATGGAGTACTCGGGCTTTTCCGCGTCTTTCCCCAGCGGAATGTTCCCGAAGCGGCTGACCGCCAGCCACAGCACATAGACCACGAATAGGGACGAGAGGGAAACGAACATCCAGCCGGTGTTTTCCATGACCCAGTCAAGGACCACCTGGGAAGTGGCGGCCAGGTTCTCCCTGCCGGCAAATCCCCAGATGACAAAGGCCAGTGTGAGCAGTCCGGCGACGCCGAAGACTACCTTGTCGATGCCTCCCTTCCGGAACAGCTGGCTGCTGCGCCGCGCTTCTTCGTGTTCTGATTCGGTTTCCCGCAGGGCCTGAAGGATTTGCAGGTCTTCCTGGGGAGGTTCAGGCTCTCGTTCCAACGCCGGGTCCACCCCGGAGTCCCGACTGTCTTCGCTGCTTTCATCGATAGTGACGTCACTATTGATTGTCATGAGGTTCCTTAATTGAATAAGTGGGACGGCGGCCGTGGCCGCCGGCGGTTAGCCCGGCGGCAGGTCCGGCTCGTCCTCGGATTCGATTGTCGCCGTCGACAATCTTGATTTCGTGAATGCGGACCAGCAGTTCCGCCGGGGGAGGGGCGACGGATCCTCTGCTCGTTTAGTTCCGCAGTAATCAACACGCATCGTCTTCAGCAACAGAGTGCGCTAGCTCACACGCAATTGTCAAGGAATTCCTTGGCCTGGCGTCATCCTTGACAGTCGACATGTCACACATCACGCTGTTGCTTATCGCGGTTGCTGTTGCGCATAAAGCAGTTAGGAAGCGAGTGGGTTATGCAGACACTTGCGATCGTGGGCGCCTCACTGGCCGGCCTTTCGGCGGTCAGGGCAGCCCGTGCTCAGGGCTTCTCCGGACGGTTGGTCACCCTTGGCGATGAGCATCACCGCCCCTATGACAGGCCGCCCCTGTCCAAGGAATTCCTCCTCGGCACCATCACGGCCGAAGATCTGTTTCTCGAGACGGACGACCACGGACTGAACGCTGAGTGGCTTCTTGGCGGCGGCGCTAGCGGTGCAGGCGCTGCTGGATAGCGATGCTCAACCACCGGTCCGGGTCATCGGCGCGTGTAGCCCATGTTGGCACTGATCCGCAGGCCAGCCTGCCCGAGGCCCTCGACGAGGCCCGGCGTTTTCTCCGGATCGAAGCGGAATGCGGGGCCGGAGATGCTGACCGCGCCGATCACCGTCCCCAAGTGGTTGTAGACCGGAACCGCCATGGAGTTCAGACCGATTTCAAACTCTTCCCTGACCACCGCATGGCCGTGGTGGGCGACGTCCAGAAGTTGCTTTTCAAGCTTGTCGCGGCTGGTGATGGTCCGCGGGGTGCGGGCCGGCAGTCCGGTCTCAGTCAGGATCCTTTCCCGTTCTTCCACCGGCAGTGCCGCCAGCAGAACTTTCCCGCTCGATGTCGCGTGCAAGGGGGTCAGGCTCCCCACCCAGTCATAGGTAGCCAGAGTTGACGGTCCCATGGCCTGGTCCACGTTCACCGCGTAATTGGACCGGAGCACGGCAAGGTTCACCGTCTCCTTGAACTCCTCGGCCAGGCTTTCGAGCACAGGGCGTGCCTCGCGGACCAGGCTCAGCCGGCCGGGAATGGAACTGGCCAGGCGCAGGATGCCAAAGCCCAGCTGATACTTGCCCCGTTCGCTGTTCTGGTGGACCATCTCCCTGCCCACCAGGGAGCCGAGCAGCCTGGAGGCAGTGGACTTGTGAATGCCCATTTCCTCGGCGATCTCACTCACGCCAGCATGGCCTTCGCGGGCCAGGATCTCCAGGACAACGAGGGCCCTGTCTACAGACTGGACACCGCCATGCTGGCCGCCCTCGCCCTCGCTGTCGGCATCGGATTCAGGGTCATTGTTCGAAGCCATGATCCATACTCTCAAAGTAGTGTCGGCGGTCTGCTTTCCAGGGAGACCGCGGGGACAGGCCTCTCGGCCAATCCCCCGTTTTGATCCTATGCCGGGAAGTGTGACGAAGCCGACATTGCGTTGAGGCGGTTAACGCTCAGCGCAGGTCAAGGCGCATAAGCACCCGCGGGAAGCCATTGAGGACGGAGCCGGTGTCGGCGGCCTTGGTGAAACCTGCATCCTCGAAGAGTTTGCGTGTACCGACATAGGCCATGGTGAGGTCCACCTTCCTGCCCTGGTTGTCCACCGGATAGCCCTCGATGGCGGGCGCGCCGAACGAGCGTGCGAATTCGACGGCACCCTGCAGCAGCACATGGGAAATTCCCCACCCGCGGTACCCCGGGCGCACCCGGATACACCACACGGCCCACACGTCGAGGTCGTCCACGTGAGGGATCCGGCGGTTGCGTGCGAAGCTGGTGTCGGCGCGCGGATGGACACCGGCCCATCCAACTGCCTCCCCGCCGTCGTACGCCAGCACCCCGGGCGGCGGGTCCTGCGCCACCAGTTCCTGCACGAGCTCCCCGCGGGCAGTGCCCCGCAGCTCAACGTTTTGCTTTGACGGAATGCGGTAGCTCAGGCACCAGCACACGGTTGCGTCGGGCCGCTTGGGCCCCACCACCGCTTTCACGTCCTCGAACTGCGTCGCCGGACGGACCTCGATCGCCATGCGGCCACCTTGCCACCGCTCTCGGGTGGAGGCAAGCGCGGAAAGACGACTTAGCGCAGGCCGTTGCTGTGCGCCAAGGCGATCGCTTCAGTGCGCGAAGTGGCGCCGAGCTTGCGGTAGATGTTGCGGAGGTGGAACTTCACGGTGTTTTCGCTGACGTGCAGCTTGGCCGCGATCGCCCGGTTCCGTTGCCCGGCGGCCAGCAGCTGCAGGACCTCCAGCTCCCGGTCACCCAGGTTCCAGGCGGCGACGTCGGGCAGTTTGCGGCCGGGCGGGTCCAGCGGAAGGGTGACAGCGACGTCGGCACCCCAGCCCTGCATCAGGTCGATCGTCATCTGGCCGTCCAGGACCTCCACCCGTTGCGTCAGGCGGGCGATGCTGGGAGCCTCTGCGGAGAGGCTACCCAGGCCGTCATCGCGGACGTTGATGAGCAGGTTCTCGCCGTCGCAATCCCACTGGGTACGGATGCGGCGCACATCCGGCTGTTCAACCATGGCGAGCACGAGGCCACGGACGATGGCCCGGGCGGCATGCGCCACTTCCCCGGGAAGGGCGCGGCCGTTGACTGGGGGCTCGATGAACTGGACGTCGATGCCGCTGAAATGCATCAGCGGGCGGAGATCTTCGCGGAGGCGCTGGAAGGCCGTGGCAACAGGTTCTTCGACCTGTTCCGTGGTGCGGTCATTGAGCGTCCGCAGTTCCACCAGGGCCTTGGCGGCGACATCTGTGGCGGACTTCCGGGCTGCACCGTCCGCGAGGGCGGGGGAGCGCAGGGCGGCAAGCAATGTCTCCAGCGTGGTTGAGTGCCGGTCAACCAGTTCCGCCGTCACCCTGACCCGTTCGGCGGACGCCGCACGGGACTCGATAAGGTACGACGGCGGTGCATCCGCCACCTTTTCGCGGATACGCTCGGCCGCGAGATCCCACAGGTAACGGACCAGCCACGGCACCGTAAGCTCCTGCCCGGGAAGCCCCGCACCGCTTTCTCCTGTGGCGGACTGGGGATCGGTCAGAACCAGCAACGCGTTTGTGGGCGACGGCAGGGCAAGGATGGGACGTTCCCGGCCCCCGATCGGTGCCCGGCCCTGCCAAGTTTCGCCCCCGTCCAGCGACGCTCTGACGGCATCCAGTTCGGCGATGGAGACCTGGCTGATGACGGACTCGTCACCGGACTTTTTCTGTGGCCGGCCTGTGCAGTCTTCCGTAAAGATCACGAGGGCACTGCTCCGCAGGTACGGGAGGGTGGCCCGGTGGAGTTTCTGCGCGATCTGGGCCAGCGGCGCCGAGGACAGGGACGCGATCGCCTCAAGCAGGGGTTTCACGCCTTCGGACGTCTCAGGCGTTGGGGGAGGGGTGGCGGCTTCGGTAGTGACTGGCACCCGTCCATTGTATAGAAATCCGCGGCGCCGCCTATCCCTTTGGGTGGGAAAGACCGTCCGATCATGCCGTAGTGCCCGCCCGTTTAGCAATCGAAGATGGAAGGGCAAGAACGTCCCGAAGGAGATAACCCATGAGTGTCATGACGGGCACCGATCCCGCCACGCTGGCAGGAACGTCCACCGCAGTTCCGGCAGCATCGGTCACCAGGAACCAGCTCCTGGTCCTGGACGAGATCCAGCGGACAGCTGCCCGCGTGGATCCGGAGCAGGTTGCCGCCCTGGCATCTGAGATCCGGCGCGGCCAGCGGATCTTCGTCACCGGCGCCGGGCGAAGCGGCCTCGTCCTGAAGATGGCGGCCATGCGGCTCATGCACCTGGGACTGACAGTGCACGTGGTGGGCGAGACCACAGCACCCGCCGTCCGCTCCGGAGACGTGCTGCTCGCCGCCTCCGGTTCCGGCACCACATCGAGCGTCGTCAAGGCAGCACAGACCGCTGCCGCCCAGGGCGCGCGGGTGGCTGTCTACACCACGAACCCGGGTTCCCCACTCGCGGAGGCGGCCTCCGCCGTCGTCGTAATCCCGGGGGTGCAGAAGACGGACCACGGATCAGCAGTCTCGCGCCAGTACTCCGGCAGCCTGTTCGAGCAGGTGCTGTTCACCACGACGGAAGCGGTGTTCCAGAGTCTTTGGGATGAAGACGCCGCTGCTCCGGAAGACCTCTGGCTGCGCCACGCAAACCTCGAGTAACCCCCGAAACGCCAACAAACCACCTGAACCACTCAACAAACCAAGGAAGAACACATGAAACTGCAAGTCGCCATCGACCTCCTCACCACCGAAGCCGCCCTCGAACTGGCCGGCAAGGTTGCCGAACACGTGGACATCATCGAACTCGGCACGCCCTTGGTGAAGAGCGAAGGGCTTTCCGCCGTTACCGCCATCAAGAACGCCCACCCGGACAAGATCGTCTTCGCGGACCTGAAGACCATGGACGCCGGAGAACTCGAAGCCGACATCGCCTTCAAGGCCGGCGCTGACCTGATCACCGTGCTCGGCGCCGCCGACGACTCCACCATTGCCGGTGCCGTCAAGGCAGCCAAGGCCCACAACAAGGGCGTCGTCGTCGACCTGATCGGCGTGGCGGACAAGGTCACCCGTGCCAAGGAAGTCCGCGCGCTGGGTGCGAAATTCGTAGAGATGCACGCCGGCCTGGATGAGCAGGCCAGGCCCGGCTACAACCTGAACGTGCTGCTGAGCGCCGGGGAGGAAGCACGCGTGCCGTTCTCCGTGGCCGGCGGAGTGAACCTCTCCACCATCGAGGCCGTCCAGCGGGCGGGCGCCGACGTGGCCGTCGCCGGCGGTGCCATCTACAGCGCCGCGGACCCCGAGCTGGCCGCGAAGGAACTGCGCGCAGCGATCATCTAGCAGGAGCTTCCGGGAAACCCCGACGGCGGTCCGCACCTCTTCGGTGCCGGCCGCCGTTCTGGTGTTGGCCGAGGTTCTGGTGCCGACTGCCGGCCTCCGGGTGCCGTTCCTTCCCGGGCGGCGCCGTGGCACACTGTATGAACTATCGAATGGCTGGGGGATCCAAGTCAGGAGATTGTCATGCGCAGTCTGATCCAACCCTGCACTTCAGGCCTTCGGCTGGCGGTGAGCAACTCATGATGATCGGCTGGGCGTACCTCGCAGCGGCAATCATGACCGTGGACTCGCTGTTGCTGGGATTGCTGCTGATGAACGTGAAATGGCCGAAACGCCGGAAGTGATCCGGTGAGAGCTAGGTCCCGGAATCCTGATCAGCTGCATGGACTCCTCCAGGTGCGCGGACGGACTGCATGAAGGCGACCGGCGAGGTTGGGGAAAGCCTCCGCTGTTGTTCAGTTCCGACGCTGAGGGACATGGATGCCGACGGCGACAGTTACGTGGCCGCCGACCCCCGGCGCATCGTCGGTTGCACTCACAGCTTCCTGACAGTTTCCGAACAGCGGTGCCATATCCCGCTGCCGCATCTTTGTATGAGGGGGCTGAACCTGACGCCGCCCTTAGCCACAAGCCGTTTCGCGCGGCGGATCGAGGAGACACCACATGTCACGAACCAAAAGAATCACGCTCGGCGTTGCGGCCGGAGCCCTGGCACTGTTTGCCGGACGCTCTCTCACTTCCTGCCGCGTCAGCTGAAACGCTCTCTCACTCGTGAGAGAGCGTTTCGGTTTTTATGGTGGTAAGTGAGAGAGCGTCTGGGGGGGTGATGCTGCCTAGAGGACCTTGCGGATGGTCTCCTCGAAGCTCGTGACGTGGTGCAAAGCGAGTTCACCGGCCTTGTCCGCGTCCCCTTCGGCCACCGCATTGAGGAGCTCCACGTGCTCGGTGATGTGGCCGCTCACTGAGGGGACCTTGTCCAGGACCAGGCACCAGATGCGGGTTGCCAGGTTGTCGTAGCGGATCAGGGTGTCTTCGAGGTGCGGGTTCGCGGCCGCCTTGTAGATCAGGCGGTGCACCGTGAGGTCGTACTTCATAAGCTCACGGGATTCTGCAGGGCTCGGATCCAGTTCCGCGATTGTTGTGGCCACGCGCAGTAATTCGCGGCGCATCGCGGCGTTTGCCCTCTTCGCGGCGCGGCGGGCCGCCAGCGGCTCCAGCAGTTCCCGAATTTCCGAGACGTCGGCCAACTCCGTGAAGTCCACAGTGGTGGCAAATGTTCCCCGCCGCGGATAGGACACCACAAGGTGGTCCACCTCCAGCCGCTTGATCGCCTCGCGCACGGGCGTGCGGCCGAAGCCGAGCTCCGCGGCCAACTGCCCGTCGTTGATGGGTTCGCCGGGCCGGATTTCAAGCATGATCAGCTTGTCGCGCAACTGCCGGTACGCTGCCTCGGCCTGGGACAGTACTTCGTCCTCGGCGGACGGCAAAGCGGGAAGTGCATTCACGGCGCGGCTCCGTTCCTCGGTGCTGGGGTCCTCTTACCTACTGCGGCCCGAGATTCAAATGGAAGCTCAGTGCCACTTTGCTTCCGGCTATTGACTCTCTTGTGATCTCAATCATACCATTGTCATCACACTGATATATCAGTTATAGACGAAATGGTATTTCAAAGGAGCATCCGTGGTTGAGCAGTTGAATGAGCGACTTTCCGCAGTCGATCCAGAGGTCGAGCAGGCCGTTGCCCGCGAGCTGGTCCGCCAGCAGTCCACCCTCGAGATGATCGCCTCGGAGAACTTTGCTCCGGCGGCCGTCATGGAGGCGCAGGGCTCGGTCCTGACCAACAAGTACGCCGAGGGCTACCCCGGGAAGCGCTACTACGGCGGCTGCGAGCACGTTGACGTGATCGAGCAGCTCGCCATTGACCGGGTCAAGGCCCTGTTCGGTGCCGAGTTCGCCAACGTCCAGCCGCACTCGGGCGCCCAGGCCAATGCCGCGGCAATGTTCGCCCTGCTGAACCCGGGCGACACCATCATGGGTCTGGATCTTGCACACGGCGGCCACCTCACCCACGGCATGCGCATCAACTTCTCCGGCAAGCTCTATAACGTGGTCCCCTACCACGTGCGCGAATCCGACTTCCGCGTGGACATGGCCGAAGTCGAAGCCCTGGCCCTGCAGCACCGCCCGCGGCTCATCGTCGCAGGTTGGTCGGCCTACTCCCGCCAGCTCGACTTCGCCGAGTTCCGCCGGATCGCTGACCTGGTGGACGCGTACCTGATGGTGGACATGGCGCACTTCGCCGGCCTCGTGGCGGCAGGGCTGCACCCGAACCCGGTGCCGTACGCCGACGTCGTCACCACCACTACGCACAAGACCCTGGGCGGCCCGCGCGGCGGAGTCATCCTCGCCAAGGAGGAGTACGCCCGCAAGATCAACAGCGCCGTGTTCCCCGGCCAGCAGGGCGGCCCGCTGGAGCACGTCATCGCCGCCAAGGCAGTGGCCTTCAAGCTGGCCGCAACCCCCGAATTCAAGGAACGCCAGGAACGCGTCCTCGAGGGAGCCAAGCTGCTGGCAGCCCGGCTCCTCCAGGAGGACGTCGCCGCCGCCGGCATCTCGGTGGTCAACGGCGGCACCGATGTCCACTTGGTCCTCGTGGACCTGCGCAACTCGGAACTGGACGGCCAGCAGGCCGAAGACGCCCTGCACCGGATCGGCATCACTGTCAACCGCAACGCCGTCCCGTTCGACCCCCGCCCGCCGATGGTCTCCTCCGGTCTCCGGATCGGAACGCCTGCACTGGCCACCCGGGGCTTCGGCGCAGCGGAATTCACCGAAGTGGCGGACATCATCGCCACGGCGCTCATCGCCGCGGCGACCGGCGGCGAAACCGCCGGCGGACCGCTCAGCGAGGACACCGCCGTCGAACTCGGCGCCCGGGTCACGGCGCTCGCCGACCAGTTTCCCCTCTACCCGCATCTGAACGACGGCACCGAGATTGCCGACTTCGAGGCAGACATGATTGGAGCAGCCCAGTGAGCACGCAGCAGCTTCCGGAACACCCGGACTTCCTCTGGCGCAACCCGGAGCCCAAGTCCTCCTACGACGCAGTAATCGTGGGCGGCGGCGGGCACGGGCTGGCCACCGCATACTTCCTGGCCAAGAACCACGGCATGACCAACATCGCCGTCCTGGAAAAGGGCTGGCTCGCCGGCGGCAACATGGCCCGGAACACCACCATCATCCGTTCCAACTACCTCTGGGACGAGAGCGCGGCCATCTACGAGCACGCCCTGAAGCTCTGGGAAATCCTGCCGGAGGAGCTCGAATACGACTTCCTGTTCAGCCAGCGCGGGGTCATGAACCTCGCCCACACGTTGGGTGACGTCCGCGAGAGCATCCGGCGCGTGGGCGCGAACAAGCTCAACGGCGTGGACGCCGAATGGCTGGAGCCGGACCAGGTCAAGGAACTGTGCCCCATCCTGAACATCAGCGACAACATCCGCTACCCCGTCATGGGCGCCACCTACCAGCCGCGCGCGGGCATCGCCAAGCACGACCACGTGGCCTGGGCCTTCGCCCGCAAATGCGACGAACTGGGCGTGGACATCATCCAGAACTGTGAGGTCACCGGCTTCCTCAAGGACGGCAACCGTGTAGTGGGCGTCAAGACCAACCGCGGCACCATCAACACCGAAAAGGTGGGCCTGTGCGCGGCCGGACACAGCTCGGTCCTGGCGGAAATGGCCGGTTTCCGGCTCCCCATCCAGTCGCACCCGCTGCAGGCGCTGGTGTCCGAACTGCACGAACCGGTTCACCCCACGGTGGTCATGTCCAACCACGTGCACGTCTACGTCTCCCAGGCCCACAAGGGTGAACTGGTGATGGGCGCCGGCGTCGACTCCTACAACGGCTACGGCCAGCGCGGATCCTTCCACGTGATCGAGCACCAGATGGCCGCCGCCGTCGAACTGTTCCCCATCTTTGCCCGGGCGCATGTGCTCCGGACCTGGGGCGGGATTGTGGACACCACGCTGGACGCCTCGCCGATCGTGGGCACCACACCGGTGGAGAACATGTTCGTCAACTGCGGCTGGGGAACCGGCGGGTTCAAGGGAACGCCCGCTGCCGGACTCACGTTCGCACACACCATCGCCACGGGCGCACCGCACAAGCTGAACAGGCCGTTTGCGCTGGAACGCTTTGAAACCGGAGCCCTGATCGACGAACACGGCGCAGCCGCCGTCGCCCACTAGCCGCCGTCCACTAGAAAGAAGACGCACATGCTGCTTATCTCATGCCCCAACTGCGGCTCGCGCGACGAGACCGAGTTCCACTACGGCGGCCAGGCCCACGTGCCCTACCCGGAAAACCCGAACGAGCTGAACGACCGCGAATGGGCCGAGTTCCTGTTCTACCGCGACAACACCAAGGGCACCTTCGCCGAGCGCTGGCTTCACAGCACCGGCTGCCGCCAGTGGTTCAACATGCTCCGCGACACCGTCACCTACGACATCCACGCCGTCTACCCGATGGGCACGCCACGGCCGGCGACGGCGGTTCCCGCCGCTGCTGAAGTCGGCACCGCCAGCGTCGCCGCGGGCAGCACCACCATCGGGAACGCCGCACCCAGCACCTCTGCAACCAGCATCATCTCCAGCAGCACCGCCCCGGAAGGAGCAACCAAGTGACTTCCCAGAACGCCCGCCTCGCCGCCGGCGGACGCATCGACCGCAGCATCTCCTGGCGTTTCACAGTGGACGGCGAGGAATTCACCGGCCACCCCGGCGACACGCTCGCCTCGGCCTTGCTCGCGAACGGCCGGATCACGGTCGGCAACTCGCTCTACGAGGACCGGCCCCGCGGCATCCTGGCAGCCGGCGTGGAGGAACCCAACGCCCTGGTCCGGATCGAACCGCGCTTCCCCGGCCACGTGGCCGAATCCATGCTCCCCGCCACCACCGTCACCCTGGTGGACGGCCTGAAGGCAGGCCTGCTGAACGGTCTGGGCCGGCTGGACCCGGAGGACGACCGCGCCGAGTACGACAAGAAATACGTCCACA
Organism: Arthrobacter sp. 05T444; assembly: GCF_056395905.1. Taxonomy (NCBI): domain Bacteria; kingdom Bacillati; phylum Actinomycetota; class Actinomycetes; order Micrococcales; family Micrococcaceae; genus Arthrobacter; species Arthrobacter sp. 05T444. Next base: position 44,022 of record NZ_JBFTKK010000025.1, on the reverse strand, counting down.
CGGACATCCTGGTGATCGGCGGCGGCCCCGCCGGCCTGGCCGCGGCCCGCGAAGCCGTGCGCACCGGCGCCCGCGTGATGCTGCTGGACGACCAGCCCGAACTGGGCGGCACGCTTCTCTCCGGATCCACGGCCCCCGGCCTGGCCGAGACCATCGAGGGCAAGCCCGCCCTCGAATGGGTGGCGGACGTCGAAGCCGAGCTCGTCTCCGGAGCCGAATGCACCGTCCTGAACCGCACCACGGCCTTCGGCGCCTACGACGCCAACTACGTCATCGCCGTCCAGAACCGCACCGACCACCTGTCCAGCCCGGCCGCCCCCGGTGTCTCCCGGCAGCGTATTTGGCACATCCGTGCTAATCAGGTCGTCCTTGCTCCCGGCGCCCACGAACGGCCGCTGGTGTTCGAGAACAACGACCGCCCCGGCATCATGCTCTCCTCGGCCGTGCGCAGCTACCTCAACCGCTACGCCGTCGCCGCCGGGCAGCGCGCGGTCATCAGTACTACCAACGACAGCGCCTACTCCCTGGCCGCGGACCTGCGGGCCGCCGGCGTCAAGGTGGCCGCCGTCGTCGACGCCCGTCCCCGCCTCACCCCGGTGGCCGCCGCCGCCGTCGAAGCCGGCACCCGTGTGCTGATCGGCAGCGCTGTGGCCGACACCGCCGCCGCAGAGGACGGCGACGGCCGGCTGACGGGGGTCACCGTCCGCAGCATTAACGACGACGGCGAACTCACCTCCGGCATCGAGGAGATCGCCTGCGACCTGCTGGCAGTCTCCGGCGGCTGGAGCCCGCTGGTTCACCTCCACTCGCAGCGGCAGGGCAAGCTGCGCTGGGACGAGGACCTGGCGGCCTTCGTGCCGAGCAGCATGGTCCCGAACCAGCAGATTGTCGGCTCAGGCCGCGGCAGCTTCGAACTCGCGGACTGCCTCGCCGAGGGCATCTCGGCCGGAGCGTCGGCGGCGATCGCCGCCGGCTTTGGTTCCGCCGTCGAGCCTTCCGTTATCAGTGAGCCGAAAGCGTCCGGCCCCACCCGCCAGCTGTGGCTGGTCCCCGGGCAGACCGGCACGCCGGATGACTGGCACCACCACTTCGTCGACTTTCAGCGCGACCAGTCCGTGGCCGACGTTCTCCGCTCCACCGGGGCCGGCATGCGCTCCGTGGAGCACATCAAGCGCTACACCTCCATCAGCACCGCCAACGACCAGGGCAAGACCTCCGGCGTCAACGCGATCGGCGTCATCGCCGCCGCCCTCCGGCAGGCCGGCGAAGCGTCCCGGGGCATCGGCGACATCGGAACCACCACCTACCGGGCGCCGTTCACCCCCGTGGCCTTCGCGGCACTGGCCGGACGCCAGCGCGGCGAACTGTTTGACCCCGCCCGCGTCACGTCGATCCACCCGTGGCACGTGGCACAGGGAGCATTGTTCGAGGACGTAGGGCAGTGGAAGCGGCCCTGGTACTACCCGCAGTCCGGCGAGGACATGGACACCGCCGTGCTGCGCGAATGCGCCGCCGTCCGCGAATCCGTGGGTTTCATGGACGCCACCACCCTCGGCAAGATCGAAATCCGGGGCAAGGACGCCGGTGAATTCCTCAACCGGATCTACACCAACGCGTTCAAGAAGCTCGCACCCGGCTCCGCCCGCTACGGCGTCATGTGCATGGCGGACGGCATGATTTTCGACGACGGCGTGACCCTCCGCCTCGACGAGGACCGGTTCTTCATGACCACCACCACCGGCGGCGCCGCGAAGGTGCTGGACTGGCTGGAGGAGTGGCTGCAGACCGAATGGCCCGAACTGGACGTGCACTGCACCTCGGTGACCGAACAGTGGTCCACCATCGCCGTCGTCGGGCCCAAGTCCCGGGCGGTGATCGCGAAGGTGGCCCCCGAACTCGCCGCGGGCGGCGGGCTGGAGGCTGAAGCCTTCCCGTTCATGACCTTCCGCGAAACCACCTTGGCCTCCGGCGTGAAGGCGCGGATCTGCCGGATCTCGTTCTCCGGTGAACTGGCCTATGAAATCAATGTGCCGTCCTGGTACGGGCTGAACACCTGGGAAGCCGTGGCCGCCGCAGGCGCCGAATTCGACATCACCCCGTACGGCACCGAAACGATGCACGTGCTCCGGGCCGAGAAGGGTTACCCGATCGTCGGGCAGGACACCGACGGCACGGTCACCCCGCAGGACGCCGGGATGGAATGGGTGGTCTCCAAGGCCAAGGACTTCATCGGCAAACGCTCCTACGCCCGGGCTGACGCACAGCGTGAGGACCGCAAGCACCTGGTCAGCGTCCTTCCCGTGGACGGGTCACTCCGGCTGCCGGAGGGCACCCAGCTGGTGGAGAAGGGCATCACCACGAACCCCGCCTACGGGCCCGTGCCCATGCAGGGCTTCGTGACCTCGAGCTACCACAGCGCCGCGCTCGGCAGGTCGTTCGCACTGGCACTGATCAAGAACGGCCGCAACCGCATCGGCGAGACCCTCGTGGCCGCCGCCGGCGACCAGCTGGTTGATGTCGTCGTCGCCGAAACCGTACTTTTTGACCCCGAAGGGACCCGTAAAGATGGCTAACACCGCAGCACTCACAGGCATCAATGGACTCCGGGAAATCCGCCGCAGCCCGGCCTCCCACCTGGCCCAGGCACTCGAAGCCGGCTCCGTGCCAGGGGCAGTCGTCCTCAAGGAGGGCCCGTTCCAGACCATGGCCGGCGTCCGCGTCGCCCCCAGCTCCGAGGAAGGCGCCAGGATCGCGTCCGTCGCCGGCGGCCTGCCGGCACGCTGCGGCGAGGTCACCGGCAGGGACGGCGTCAGCGTCCTGTGGCTCGGCCCGTCCGAATTCCTTGTGGTGGCCCCCGAAGAGGCCCACGACTCCCTGGGCGGGGACCTGATCGGCTCGCTCACCGCAGCCCTGGGCGATGCCCCGGGACAGGTGGTGGACTTGTCCGCCAACCGCACCACGTTCGAGCTCTCCGGCCCCCGGGCCCGCGCCGTGCTGGAGAAAGGCTGCGCCCTGGACCTGCACCCGCGGAGCTTCACGCCGGGAACGGCCCTGACCACGGAGGTGGGGAACATTCCGGTCACCCTCCTGAAGACCGGGGACGACAGCTTCCGGCTGTTCCCGCGGGCTTCGTTCGCGGACTTCCTGGGCCGCTGGCTCCTGGATGCCATGAGGGAGTTCGCTTCCCCCGAGGTGCCCTGATGGCGCTCAGCGCCCTGGACCTGTTCTCTGTTGGCATCGGGCCGTCGTCGTCGCACACGGTCGGCCCGATGCGGGCGGCGAAGCTGTTCGCCGAAGGACTCAAAGGTGATGGCCACCTGAGCTCCACCACAAGGGTCCAGGCCGAACTGTTCGGATCGCTCGGCGCCACCGGCCGGGGCCACGGCTCCGACAAGGCCGTGGTGCTGGGCCTCCAGGGCCTGGACCCGGAAACGGTGAACACCTCCACGGCCGACGACCAGGTGGCCGCGGCCGCCCTCGACGCCGAACTCCGGATCGGCGGGGACCACAGAGTGGACTTCAACTGGGACGAGGACGTGGTGCTGCACCGCCGCAAGTCCCTGCCCGCGCACCCCAACGGCATGACCTTCCGGGCGCTAAACCACGCCGGCGCCGTGCTCAGCGAACGGAGCTTCTACTCCATCGGCGGCGGCTTCGTGGTTGACGGCGCCGTTGGTCCCGGCGACAACGTGGTGGCCGACGACACCGTCCTCCCCTTCCCCTTCACCACGGCCGACGAACTCCTGGAGATCTGCCGCCGCGAAAGCATGTCCATCTCCGACGTCATGCTCGCCAACGAACTCGTGTGGCGCAGCGAAGCGGAGCTCCGGGAGAAGCTGCTGGCACTCTGGGCCGTCATGCGCGAATGCGTCGACAACGGCTGCACCGCGGAAGGAATCCTTCCCGGCGGTCTGAACGTAAGGCGCCGGGCGCCGTCGTTATTCAACACCCTGACCGCGGACACCGGCGTCACCGATCCGCTCCGGGCCATGGAATGGGTAAACCTCTTCGCCCTCGCCGTCAACGAGGAAAACGCCGCCGGCGGGCGGATCGTCACCGCCCCCACCAACGGCGCGGCCGGGATCGTGCCGGCGGTGCTGCACTACTACGTCAAGTTTGTTCCGGGAGCCGACGACGACGGTGTGGTCCGCTTCCTGCTGGCGGCGGCCGCCGTCGGGATTCTTTTCAAGATCAACGCCTCCATCTCCGGCGCTGAAGTGGGCTGCCAGGGCGAAGTGGGCTCGGCCTGCTCCATGGCGGCCGCCGGGCTGTGCGAGGTCCTCGGCGGCACCCCCGAACAGGTGGAAAACGCCGCCGAGGTGGGGATCGAACACAACCTTGGCCTGACCTGCGATCCAGTGGGCGGCCTGGTGCAGATCCCCTGCATCGAACGGAATGCGATCGCCAGCGTGAAGGCGATCAACGCCGCGCGGCTGGCGCTGCACGGCGACGGCAGCCACAAGGTGTCGCTGGATAAAGCCATCAAAACCATGCGTGAGACAGGAGCGGACATGAAAACCAAATACAAGGAGACCTCCCGCGGGGGCCTCGCCGTGAATGTGATCGAGTGCTGAGCCATGACTGCCATCGAGACTGAATCCTTTACCGGTCCGACCGCGACCACCGTGGAGCATGTCCTCACGCTGGACTGCCGGGAGTCGCCTGGCATTGTGCACGCCGTCTCCGGCTTCCTGTTGGAACACGGCTGCGACATCATCGACAACCAGCAGTTCGGCGAGCGCTCCGAAGGGCACTTCTTCATGCGGGTGCACTTTGCGTCCGACGGCGATGTGTCCACCGCGGACACCCTGCGGGCCGCTTTTGGCCCGGTGGCGGAACGCTTCGGGATGAGCTGGCGGCTGGAGCCGCACGGCTCCAAGCGGCGCGTGCTGATCATGGTTTCCAAGTTCGGGCACTGCCTCAACGACCTGCTGTTCCGCGCCAGGATCGGCGAACTGCCGGTGGAGGTGGTGGCCGTTGTTTCGAACCACACCGACCACCAGACCCTCGTGGAATGGCACGGTATCCCGTTCTTCCACGTGCCCGTCACCGCCGCTACCAAGCCTTCCGCGGAGGCACGGCTGCTGGAGCTCGTGGACGAGTTCGATGTGGAACTGGTGGTGCTGGCGCGCTACATGCAGGTCCTCAGCGACGCGCTCACCCGCAAGCTGGACGGGCGTGCCATCAACATCCACCACTCATTCCTGCCCAGCTTCAAGGGCGCCAAGCCTTACCACCAGGCCTACGCCCGCGGGGTGAAAACGGTGGGGGCTACAGCACACTACGTCAACGGCGAGCTCGACGAGGGGCCCATCATCTCCCAGCAGGTGGTGGAGGTTGACCACACGTACGGCCCGGAGGACCTGGTTGCCGCCGGCCGCGACACCGAATGCAAGGCGCTCAGCAACGCCGTCCGCTGGCACTGCGAGGGCCGCGTGATCCTGCAGGGCAACAGGACAGTGGTGCTCCGCTAACAGGACGCTCTCTCACTTCCTGTCGCTTAAGCCGGGACGCTCTCTCACTTCCCGTCGCCTAAGCCGGGACGCTCTCTCACTTCCTTGGGGGAAGTGCGAGAGCGTCCCTATTTTTGTTGCGAAAGGTGAGAGAGCGTCCATCCCGCCGGGGCTACAGGACGGCCAGCCGGGTGGCCAGATGCAGGGCTGCGAGCCGGCCGGTTCCCCGCGGATCTCCGCCGCACAATTCAAAAATCCGCTGCAGCCGGTGATGCATCGACTGCCGCTCCACGTGAAGTTCCCTCGCGGCCTGCGCCGTATTGCAGCCGGAGTCGAGCCAGATGGCCAGGGTTGTCAGCAGCTGGGAGTTCCGCCGCTCGTCGTGCTCCAGTACGGGTCCAAGTTGCTGGCGCACAAAGTCCTGCCGTGCCCCCTGGTCCAGGTGCTGCACAGCCATTCGCTCCACGGCGAGGTTTTCGACGTCGACCACCACACCTGCGGATTCCGACGGCAGCCTCGCCGCTCGGAGTGATGCGTTCACCACCAGGTCCAGGGCGCATTTCGCCTCCGACAGCGACCACGGTGCGTTTATGATCCCGGCAGCCAGGGGGCCCACCGCCGTCATGGTTCCGGCCTCCACAGGGAGTTCCTGCAAGGCCGCCACGAGTTCCGCCCGTGCGGCGGAGGCGCCGTCAATAGGAAGGGCTGCGAGGGCAAGAAGCTCTGAATTATCCACATAGCTGGCGCTCTGCTGGGCTGAGCGCTTCAGGATCTTGTCCATTGCGGCGCGTAACTGTTGGGACGTGGACGTCCTGACGACGATGGCGACCACAGTTGCCGAGGCCGGAATCCCGGCAGTCGGAGAGAGCTGTTGCAGCCGCCAGGGCTGACTGCTGGAGCTGACAGCGCGCAGCAGCGCGGTCCCTGCGACCTCTTTCAGGCCGGGTGGCATCCGTTGCAGCAGCGCCAGCGAAAGGATGTCAACGCACCGCCCGCCGGCAACGCGTGCCAAATTGACGTCGCCATGGGCCGGGACATTGATTGCCAGCCTGGCGGAGGGCACGCCGCGGACGGGGACGTCGATATTGATCGGCGTTCCATCCGTGCCGGTCCCCACCGCGTTTTCGCGCCGTTCGTCGGGCCCGGAACCGTCCGCCGGAATGGAACCGGCGGAACCGTCACTTGCCGGGGCGGCGGTTCCCAGTGTCACACCGGACACCGACGAGAGTTCCAGCGTCGCTTCAATGATCCCGGCCAGCACGGCGAGAATCCGGTCCAGGCTGCTCCCGTGGGCCAGTTCCACGGCCATGGCGTGGCTGGCCTCGTCCGCGCGGCGCAGGTGTGCCACCGATTCGCTGACCAGCATCGAGTTGATGGCCTGCATGATGCCCACGAACGGCACTACTTTGCGGAATTCAATGAGGGGCAGCCCGGCTTCTTCGGCGGCCCGGATCATCGAGGACGGAAGCGACGCGAGGGTTTGGCCTGTCTCCACGGCCAGGGCGCCGACGCCGCGTTCAGCCAGCTGTCGGACGTACTCCACGCGCCGGCCGTCCGTGGCTGAGACCAGGGCATCACCCCCGGTGAGAAGCAGTTCACCGCCGCTAAGTAACGGCGCAATGTCCAGTACCTCACTCGAATGGACCCAGCGCAGTTGTGTACCCGACGCTGCACCTGCCCCGGCGCGGATCACGGGATCAGCGGCCGTGAGGGTGGGGTGCTTAAGCACGTCGGCTAGCAATACAGGCATTACGATCCGTAACGTAGATGAGCGTTGTGTTGTACACATAGTATCTTGTTGACTGTGGCCTGTGACACATAATCTGGCGGTATCCCCCTTCCCCCTACGGAGGCCCCCATGCACAACCACTCCACTGCAGCCGCGGACGGCCCAGTGCCGGCAGCCGACAATGATGTCGAAGCCTGGCTCCAGCCCATTCCGGAATCCCAGCGGACCAGGAAAGTCTCCGGACAGTTCTGGATCTGGGCCGGCGCCAACCTGGCACCCATCAACTGGGTCCTCGGCGCCCTCGGCATCCACCTCGGGCTCGGCTTTGCCGACACCGTCACTGTCCTTGTCTTGGGCAACCTCATCGGAATGCTGCTGTTCGGTTGCTTTGTACTGCTCGGCCAGAAGACCGGCGCCACCGGCATGGTGCTGGCCCGCGCGGCGTTCGGCCGGCGCGGAAACTACTTGCCCGCCTCCATCCAGGCGCTGCTGGTGATCGGCTGGTGCGCAGTGAACACCTGGATCATCCTGGACCTCGTGATGGCGCTCTTCGGGACGCTCGGCTGGGTCGACCCGACAGCCCACAACTACGGATGGAAGATCGGCGTCGCCACCACCATCATGGCAGCGCAGGTGGCCATCGCCTGGTTCGGCTACAAGGCCATTGCCGCGTTTGAAAAATGGACCGTACCGCCAACCATCATCATCCTCGCGGTGATGTCCGCCGTCGCCTGGTTCGGGATGAAGATCAACTGGTCCTACGCAGGACCGGCCGGCAATATCCTCGAAGGCTCGGAGCGGATCGCCGCGATGAGCGCGGTCATGACGGCGATCGGCATTGGCTGGGGGATCACCTGGTTCACGTACGCCGCCGACTACTCCCGGTTCGTCAGCACCGAAGTGCCAAAGCGCAAGGTCTACCTCGCGTCGGTCCTCGGCCAGTTCATCCCCGTCGTCTGGCTCGGAATCCTGGGAGCCAGCCTCGCCACCAACAGCGGCGAGATCGACCCCGGAAAGCTCATAGTCCAGAACTTCGGGGTCATGGCGCTCCCGGTGCTCCTGATGGTCCTGCACGGGCCCATCGCCACCAACATCCTGAACATCTACACCTTCTCCGTCGCCACTCAGGCGCTCGACATCACCATCAGCCGCCGCAAGCTGAACCTGTTCGTCGGCGTCTTCTCGCTGGCCGCCGTCGTATTCTTCATCTTCCAGGAGGACTTCGCCTCTGTCCTGGATGCATGGCTGATCGGGCTCGTGGCCTGGGTGGCTGCCTGGGGCGGCGTCATGCTTGTGCATTATTTCTGGATCGAGAAGCGCTGGCCAGCCGACGGCGGACGGCTGTTCGACAGTGTGGGCACCGGGCGGCTCCCCGGCATCAACTGGGCCGGCGTTGTATCCCTCCTGGTTGGCATCTTCGCCACCTGGCTGTTCATGTACGGGCTGATCCCGGTGATGCAGGGCCCCATCGCCGTGGCCTTGGGCGGCTGGGACCTGTCCTGGCTCGCGGGTGGCCTCAGCAGCGCCGCGTGCTACGCGGTTCTTGGCCCCCGGGTCCACCGCAGGTTTCTGGCCGATGCCGGATCGCAGCCGGTCCCGGCAGCCGTCCCGGAGACAGTGGCCCTCCCGTCAACAACCACTGCCGCCCTCTAGAAAGGAACGGACCATGGAATTCCCTGCCTTCGCAGACTCCGCCCATCCCATCACCTGGCCCGAAGGGTACCGGGCAGCCGCCTCGTTCACGTTCGACGTCGACGCCGAATCGTGCACCATCGCCCATGACCCCGCCAGCACGCGCCGGATGTCGCTCATGACGCACCAGTCGTACGGGCCCAAGGTTGCGGTCCCCAGGCTGTTGCAGATCCTCGAACGGCAGGACATCCAGGCCACGTTCTTCATCCCGGGTTTTACCGCGGAAAGCTACCCCGACGTGGTGCGCCGGATCGCGGATGCAGGACATGAGATCGCCCACCACGGCTACCTCCACGAACCCATGCAGGGCATCGACGCCGACACCGAGGCGCGGTACATCGACCGCGGGCTGGAAGCACTGGCCAACGTTGCGGGCGTGCGGCCGGTCGGCTACCGCGCTCCCTGGTGGGAGCTGAACTGGCACTCGCCGGCTCTGCTGGCTGACCGCGGCTTCCTCTACGACTCAAGCCTGCTCGACGGCGACGCACCGTACCGCTTCAGCGTCGCCGACGGCGACTCCAGGGATCTGGTCGAAATACCTGTTGACTGGGCACTGGACGACTGGGAGCAGTACGCCTTCTATCCGGGGGTGACCGGCAGCGGAGTCATTGAAAGCCCCGCCAAGGTCCTCGAAATGTGGACGCTGGAGGCAGAGGCACACCATGCGGCCGGGAGCTGTTTCGTGCTGACGAACCATCCGTTCATCTCCGGCCGGCCCTCAAAGGCGGTGGCCTTGGAGCAGCTGATCAACCGAGTCAAAGCCATGGACGGGATGTGGGTCACCACCATGGCCAAAATCGCCGAGCACACGCGGGACACCGTGACTGAAGTCCATAGCCACGCGCGCATTGCGGTTCCGGGCTTTCCCGACGCCGGCGCCCGCTTCACCCCGGCGCAGGTCCGGCAGCCGGAGCTGACCGCCGGCCCGTAACACGGCTGAGCCCAGGCAGCCCTCTCTCACCACCCGTCGCTTAAACCGGAACGCTCTCTCACCAGATGAGAGAGCGTTCCGGTTTTTGTTGCAGGAGGTGAGAGAGCGTCGGCCCGGAACGTGCAGGAGGTGAGAGAGCGTCGGCCTGGAACGTGCGGGAGGTGAGAGAGCGTTTAGACGCCCAGGGATTCCTTCAGCGCCTGGACGTGGCCCTGGGCCTTGACCTGGTACTGGGCGAGGCGCACCTTGCCCTCGGGATCAAGAACCACGGTGGAGCGGACGATGCCCTCGCGGACCTCCCCGTCCACGAGCTTCTCGCCCCAGGCGCCGTAGGCCAGTGCGACGGAGTGGTCCTCGTCGGCCAGCAGCGGGAAGGTCAGGGCGAAGTCGCCGGTGAAGTGGGACAGCTTGTCCGGGGCGTCGGGGGAGACGCCCAGGACCTCGTAGCCGGAGCCCTGGAAGGTGGCCAGGTTGTCGCGGAAGTCGCAGGCCTCGGTGGTGCAGCCGGGGGTGGCCGCCTCGGGGTAGAAGTACACGATGACGTTCTTGCCCCGGTAATCGGCCAGCGAGGTCTGCTTGCCTTCAGCGTCCGGCAGGGTGAAGTCCGGGGCCTGGGTTCCGGGCTGGAGCTTGGTGGTCAGTTTGGGGCTCATGGCATTCCTTCGGATGGATCTTGCGAAACAAAAGCTGGTGGAAGAATCAAGGGCTGAATTGGATAACAGCCTAGCTAGATACTGTATTCCGCCGGGCCGCGGACGGTGGCGCCCGGGCCGGGGATGAACTGGTAGCCGCCGCCCCGCACCGTGGCGATCGCGTGCCGGCCGCCGCGCAGTTTGCGCCGCACCCGGCCCACGTAGACGTCGATGGAGCGGGTGGCCGCCCCGGGGCTGTCGAACGATTCCAGGAACACCCGCAGCTCCTCGCGGCCGATGGCCCGCGAGCAGTTTTCCACGAGGTAGCGCAGCAGCTTGAACTCGACGCCGGTGAGCGGCACCGGCCTGCCGTCCAGCAGCACCTCGCCTTTCGCGAGGTCCACGGCGACCCGGCTGACGGGGCCGCCCGACGGCGGGAGGTGGGGTGCGCCGCCGTCGTCCAGTTGCGGGGAGTCCTCCGGGGAGGACGACAACGGCGCGGGAGTGCCGCCGTCGGGCGTCCCGTGGGGTGCCCCCTCCCCTGGGGGCTTCCCGGACGGGAACGAACCGGCGGCGGACGTTGCAGCTCCGGCGGCAGGCCAGTGGACTTCCGCCTCCGGAGCAATCTTCAGGGCACGCGCGAGCACCAGCTCGGCGGCGCGGGTGAGAACAGCCTCATCAATGTCCTGCCCGGGCCCGGCGGTTACCCAGACGGCCAAGCCCCGCGCCTTGAACCCGGGCGCGCCTGAGTTCCGGTCCGGGACGGCAGTGAGGTGCGGGCGCCCGCCGACGCTGCCACCGGCCGGGTTCCCGCGCGGCGTATGGGCATGGACGGCCATGACGGAACGCCTCAGACGCCGCCGCGGCGGATCAGTTTGCCGCTGGGCGTCTGGCCGTCCACCACGCTGCCGCGCAGGAACGTCTTGCGGACAACACCGGAGAGGGCCTTGCCGTCGTACGGGGTGATGGGGTTCTTGTGCTTGAGCTTGGAGACGTCCACCACGAACGCCTCGTCGGGGGCGAAGACGGAGAAGTCGGCGTCGTAACCGAGGGCGAGCTGGCCCTTGTTGGACAGCCGCGCCAGGGCTGCCGGCTTTTCGGCCATCCAGGACACCACCTGCTCCAGCGGGATGCCGCGGTGCCGCGCCTCGGTCCAGATCAGCGACAGGCCCAGCTGCAGCGAGGAGACGCCGCCCCAGGCCACGGCGAAGTCGCCGTTTTCCAGGTCCTTCAGGTCAAGCGTCGAAGGCGAGTGGTCAGAGACGATGCAGTCGATGGTGCCGTCCTGCAGGCCCTTCCAGAGCAGCTCGCGGTTGGAGGCTTCGCGGATGGGCGGGCAGCACTTGTAGGCGGTGGCGCCGTCGGGGATCTCCTCGGCCATGAGCGTGAGGTAGTGCGGGCACGTCTCCACGGTGAGGTGGACGCCGTCGCGCTTTGCGCTTGCGATCATGGGCAGCGCGTCCGAGGAGGAGAGGTGCAGGATGTGCGCGCGGGCGCCGGTCCAGCGGGCCCGCTCGATGACCTCGGCGATGGCCTTGTTCTCGGCACCGCGGGGGCGGGACGCCAGGAACGTGGAGTAGTGGTCGCCGCCCGGATGCGGTGCGCGGTCAATGGCGTGCGAGTCTTCGGCATGGACGATCATGAGCGAATCGAAGGACTTGAGTTCGGCCATGTCCTCCTCCATCTCATCCGCCTCCAGATGCGGGAACTCGTCCACGCCGGAGTGCAGCAGGAAGCACTTGAAGCCGAACACGCCCTCGTCATGGAGCGGGCGCAGGTCCGCCTTGTTCCCGGGCACGGCGCCGCCCCAGAACCCGACGTCGACAAACGCCTGGTCCTCGGCCACTTCGCGCTTGAGCTTGAGGCCCTCCACCGTGGTGGTGGGCGGGATGCTGTTCAGCGGCATGTCGATGATGGTGGTCACGCCGCCGGCCGCGGCCGCGCGGGTGGCGGACGCGAAGCCCTCCCATTCGGTGCGGCCGGGCTCGTTGACGTGGACGTGGGTGTCCACGAGGCCGGGAATGAGGGTTTCGTCGTCGGCGAGTTCGATGATCTCCCGGCCGGACAGGCCGTTGCCGAACGGTTCGAGGGCGACGATCTTGCCGCCCCGCACGCCCATCTCACGCGCGGCGATGCCGGCGGTGGTGAGGACCCGCTGGCCCCGGATGACGAGGTCAAAGCTTTCTTCAGACATTGAGGGGCTCCTTTGTGCGGGCGCTGTTCGCCGTGGCGGTGGCGGCGGGGACCGGGTTCGCCAGCTCCGCGCCGATGCGCTGTCCCAATTGTTCAAGCAGGGGTCCTGCTTGGGCTATACATATTTCTACCTTGGCCTCCAGCGCGGTCAGTGGGTAGACCTGCCGGAAGCCGGATTCCTGCTGCTGTTCTGCGGTCAGCGTGGTGCGGCCGCAGACGGCGACCACCGGCACGCCGGCGGCAGCGGCGGCGCGGGCCACGCCCATGGGCGTCTTGCCCAGCAGGCTTTGCTCGTCCAGACTGCCTTCGCCGGTGATCACCAAGTCGGCGCCGGCCAGCCGGGCGGCCAGTTCAGTGAATTCAAGCACGACGTCGATGCCCGGCCTGCGCGTCGCGGCCAGGGCCGCTATGGCCGCGTAGCCAACGCCGCCGGCCGCTCCGGCCCCCGGCGCGTCCGCGGCTTTCAGTGCGCGCGGGCCGATTTCCCGGGCGAGGACGCGGACGAAGTTGGCCAGGGCGCTGTCCAGTGTTGCCACATCGGCAGGGGTGGCGCCCTTCTGCGGTCCGAAGATCGCAGCGGCACCTTCCGCACCCAGCAGGGGGTTGTCCACATCGCTGGCCAGGACGAAGCGGGTCTCGTCCAGGCGTGCGTCGAAGCCGGAGAAGTCGATGCTCGCCAGGTCCGCCAGTGCGGCACCGCCAAGCGGGAGTTCGTTGCCGTCGGCGTCGAACAGTATGGCGCCGAGGCCCTGCAGGACCCCCGCTCCGCCGTCGGTGTTGGCGCTGCCGCCGACGCCCAAAATGATCTGCCGGCAGCCGGCGTCCAGGGCGGACCGGATGAGTTCGCCGGTGCCGAGGCTCGTGGCGGCCTTGGCGCTGGCGGAATCCGGCTGGCCGCCGGTCCCTCCAGCGCCATTGGCCTTGCCGCCGGTTCCTCCAGCGCCATCGGGGAGGACCGCGAGCCCGGAGGCCGCGGCCATCTCGATGACGGCCTCCCGTCCGCGGACCGCAAACTCGGCAGTCAGCGGCTGCCCGGTGGGGCCGCTGACAACGGCGCTGCGGCGGGTGAAGCCGGAGCCGACGGCGGCGTCCAAGGTGCCCTCGCCGCCGTCGGCCACGGGAATCCGGAGTACCTCAAGGGGACCCTGCCCCGCGATGCGGAAGCCCGCCTGCAGCCCCCTTTCCAGGTGCCGGGCGACGTCCGGGGCGGAGAGCGAGCCCTTGAACTTGTCCGGCGCGATCACTATGTGCATTGCAGTGCCTGTCTTTTAGTGTTGAGCGCCGCGGCTTAGGGCTGCAGGGCCAGGATGGCGGTGGGGGCGTCCTCGCGCGTCTCGGCCAGCTCCTCGAACTCGTTGATTGCGTTGATCTCGGTGCCCATGGAGATGTTGGTGATCTTCTCCAGGATGACCTCAACCACCACGGGAACCTGGAACTCGCCCATGAGGGCCTTGGCCTTGTCGAACGCGGAGCCCAGGTCGTTGGGGTCTTCCACCCGGATGGCCTTGCAGCCCAGGCCCTCGGCCACCTTGATGTGGTCCACGCCGTAGCCCGCTGCGGTAGCGGAGGAATCAGTGGAGTTGATGTTCTCGAAGGCCAGGGACACGTTCTGTTCCATCTTGAAGCCGCGCTGCGACTGCCGGATGAGGCCCAGGTAGGAGTTGTTCACCACCACGTGGATGTACGGCAGGTTGAACTGCGCGCCCACGGCCAGTTCCTCGATCATGAACTGGAAGTCGTAGTCGCCGGACAGCGCAACCACGGTCTCATCCGGCTTGCCGCGCACCACGCCCAGGGCCGCCGGTGCGGTCCAGCCCAGCGGGCCGGCCTGGCCGGCGTTGATCCACTTGCGCGGGCCGAAGACGTGCAGCATTTGGGCGCCGGCGATCTGGGACAGGCCGATGGTGGACACGTAGGTGGTGTCCTGGCCGAAGGAGCGGTTCATCTCCTCGTACACGCGCTGCGGCTTGATGGGGATGTTCTCGAAGTGCGTCTTGCGGTGCAGGGTGGCCTTGCGCTCGGCACATTCGGCAACCCAGCCGGAGTAGTCCGGCAGGGTCTTGGCGGCCTGGCGTTCGCGGGCCAGTTCCAGCAGCCCGTCCAGAGCCGCGCCGGCGTCCGACGCGATGCCGAAGTCCGGTGAGAACACGCGGCCGATCTGGGTGGGCTCGATGTCGATGTGCACGAACTTGCGGCCCTCGGTGTAGGTGTCCAGACCGCCGGTGTGGCGGTTGGCCCAGCGGTTGCCGATCCCGATCACGAAGTCGCTCTGCAGGTAGGTTTCATTGCCATAGCGGTGCGAGGTCTGCAGGCCCACCATGCCGGCCATCAGCGGGTGGTTGTCCGGGATGGTGCCCCAGCCCATCAGGGTGGGGATGACCGGAACGTTCAGCAGTTCGGCCAGTTCCACCAGCTGGGCGGAGGCGCCGGCGTTGATGATGCCGCCGCCGGCCACGATCAGCGGGTGCTGGGCCGCGGTGAGCATGTCCAGGGCCTTTTCCAGCTGCTTGCGACTGGCCTTGGGCTTCTCGACGGGCAGCGGCTCGTAGGTGTCGATGTCGAATTCGATCTCGGTCATCTGCACGTCGATCGGCAAGTCCAGCAGCACGGGGCCGGGTCGGCCGGAGCGCATCAGCTGGAAGGCCTTCTGGAAGGCGCCCGGAACCTGGCCCGGCTCCAGGATGGTCATGGCCATCTTCGTGACCGGCTTGGCGATCGACTCGATGTCCACGGCCTGGAAGTCTTCCTTGTGCAGCTTGGCCACGGGGGCCTGGCCGGTGATGCAGAGCATCGGAATGGAGTCGGCCCAGGCCGCGTACAGGCCGGTGATCATGTCGGTGCCGGCGGGGCCGGAGGTGCCGATGCAGATGCCGATGTTGCCATCCTTTGCCCGGCTGTAGCCGTCAGCCATGTGGCTGGCGCCTTCAACGTGGCGGGCCAGGGTGTGGCGGATGCCCCCGTGGGCTCTCATGGCCGAGTAGAACGGGTTGATTGCCGCGCCTGGCAGGCCGAACGCCTCGGTGGCGCCCTCCTTTTCCAGGATGGCGACGGCTGCGTCTACGGTGCGCATCTTCGTCATGGTGTGCTCCTTGAAAGTCTGTGGGTTGCCCGCTGTGGGCTGAATTTTTGGGTGTGTTTAGGGAGCCGCCGTCGTTGATGCACGACGGCGGTTGCCCGGTTTTGCTTGCTAAGTCCGCCCTGTGGGCGGCTGGCCTACTGGCGGCCTGGGTTACTTCCGGCCGCTGAGCTGCAGGACCTGCTTGAAGAGGCCTGAGTGATCGAGTCCGCCGTCGCCCTGGTTGACGGTGGCGGCAACGAGCTGTGCGACGACGGCGCCAAGGGGAACGGCGACGTTGGCTTCGCGGGCGGCGGAGGTGACGATGCCGAGGTCCTTGTGGTGGAGGGCAAGGCGGAAGCCGGGGTCGAAGTTGCGGTCCAGCATCTTCTGGCCCTTCTGGTCCAGGACCTTGGAGCCGGCCAGACCGCCGCCAAGGACCTTGAGTGCTGCATCGGTGTCCACGCCGTAGGCCTCAAGGAAGGCGATGGCCTCGCCGAGGACCTCGATGTTGACGGCCACGATCAGCTGGTTGGCTGCCTTGACGGTCTGGCCGGAGCCCGCGGGGCCGACGTGGACGATGGTCTTGCCGACGGCGTTGAGGACGTCCTGTGCTGCGTCGAAGTCGGCCGCGTCGCCGCCCACCATGATGGACAGGGCGGCGTCGATGGCGCCCTGTTCACCGCCGGAGACCGGGGCGTCGAGCGGGCGGATGCCTGCTGCGACCGCGTCCTCGGAGAGGCGCTTGGCGACGTCCGGGCGGATGCTGGAAGCATCGATCCACAGGGTGCCCTTCTTCGCGTTGGCGAAGATGCCGTCCTTACCGCTGACGACGCCCTCAACATCGGGGGAGTCCGGGACCATGGTGATGACGACGTCGGCGTCCTTGACGGCGTCCGCGATGCTCGTGGCACCCTTGCCGCCCTCGGAGACGAGCTTGTCGATCTTGTCCTGGCTGCGGTTGAAACCGGTGACCGCGTGGCCGGCCTTGACGAGGTTGATGGCCATGGGGAGGCCCATGATTCCGAGTCCGATGACTGCAACGTTGCTCATGATGGTTCTCTTTCTGAAGTCTGTGGTGGTTCTGGTGGCCGAGCCTGTCGGGACCTAGTTGGAAGCGTGCTGGCGGATGGCCCAGCTAAAGGCTGTTTCCGCCGGTTCCTTATATTCGAGACCGATGTAGCCCTCGTAGCCGAGTTCGCGGCTGCGGGCGATCCATTCGCCGAGGGGAAGCTGCCCGGTTCCGGGAGCCCCGCGGCCGGGGTTGTCGGCGATCTGGATGTGGCCGAAGTCCTTGGCGTGCTTTTCGATGACGGCGTCGACGTCGTCCCCGTTGACGGCCAGGTGGTAGAAGTCGGCGAGGAGCTTAATGTTCTCGGCGCCGGATTCTTCCCGGACCCGGCTGATCACCCGAAGGGCGTCTGCGGCGGCGAGGAGCGGGTACTTGGGGGCGCCGCTGACCGGTTCGAGGAGGACGGTGCCGCCGATGCGGGCGACGCCGGCAGCCGCCGTTGCGAGGTTTTCGGCGCCGATGGCGTCCTGCTTTTCGGGCGATTCGCCGTCGATGCGGTTGCCGTAGAGGGCGTTGAAGGCCTTGCAGCCGAGGCGCTCGCCGATGCCGGCTACAACGTCGATGTTGTCCTGGAACTCGCGGGATCGTGCTGGCCAGGAGGTGAGGCCGCGGTCGCCGCCGGGCATGTTGCCGGCGTTGAAGTTCAGGCCCGTGAGCTGCACGCCGGCGTCGTTGATGGCGTTCTCGAACTCGGTGACCTGGGCGTCGGCGGGGACAGAGGTGTCAAAGGGCCACCAGAATTCGACGGCGTCGAAGCCGGCAGCCTTCGCCGCGGCGGGGCGCTCCAAGAGCGGCAGTTCCGTCAGCAGGATGGAGCAGTTCACGGTGTACGTCATTGTCTTTGTTCCTTGCGGGTCCGGTGGTGGCGTCTTTGCTGAGCAGTGCTGGCTTCCTCGGTTATTTCGTATTGTGGAAGTTATATTCTGCTGTATGAAAAGTGTAGGACGGGGCGGGTGCCGGCGTCAACCGTTGCGGACCGTCCGGCAGGCTGATGCCGGAGGCGGCACTGCGGAACCCCTGTTTGAACAGCCGATTCGCTTCTAGAATTGTTGTGGGGCCGACGGCAGAGCCCCGGTGAGCCGGGGTGCCTTCCCAAGCGCCGCCGGCCCTTATTGATTCCGATCCGGTCACACTACGGTCACGGCTCTTCCGGGCCGGGCGCGGGCGTGTGACGATACGGGCATGAGCGAAGAACTTATGGCGGCGGCACCCTCCGGCGGTGGCGCTCCCCGTAATAGAACGGCCGGACTATTCCATCCCGAAGGCTCCGAGGCGACGCGGAAGATGCGCGAGCAGGCTCGGCGGCGGCGGGAAGCTGAAGCGAAGCTGCAGCTCCACCTGATGCAAAACCACAACAGGATCGCAGGCTCACCCGACCCGGCACTCTGAAGGGGCCGGTGAATCCAGGCAGGGCAACAGCGGCCACCCAGGCGCATTGAGGCGTTTGGGTGGCCGCTGTTCCGTTTGCACACCGGGTCCGGTCGCTGGGACCTTGACCGTACTAGACACGCAGATGCGCCGCTTCGAACGTCGTGGACCCCGGGCCCGGCGCGGGTAGCCTGTTGGGTGCTCCGAGTGCCCGATAGTCCCAGCCAGCGGCGCGGTATGCCACGGCGTCAAGCGCGTGCCGGCCGTCAACGATGTTGCGCAGCTGCACTAGCTCGCCCAGCGCAGCCGGGTCAGCGCGCCGGAAGATGTCCCATTCGGTCAGGACTGCCACGATTTCGGCCCCGGTCACGGCCTCCTCCAGCGAATTCGCGTAAGCGAGGTCCGGATAGCTCCGGCGGGCGTTCTCCATCGCCTTGGGGTCGAAGACCGTGACCCTGGCGCCGCTCTGGTGGAGCATGCGGGCAACGTCAAGGGCCGGGGCGTCGCGGATATCGTCAGAGTCGGGTTTGAAGGCGGCGCCCAAAACGGTCACGCGCACGCCCGCCAGGTCGCCGCACGCCATTTCGGTGATGAGGTCCACGGTCCGCTGGCGGCGCCGTTGGTTGATGGCGTCCACTTCCTGCAGGAAGCCGACCGCCTGCCCTACGCCGAGTTCCCTGGCCCGGTGCGTGAAGGCCCGGATATCCTTCGGCAGGCAGCCCCCGCCGAACCCCAGGCCCGGCTTGAGGAAGCGGCCGCCGATGCGGTTGTCGTAGGACAACGCCTTCGCCAGGAGACTGACGTCCGCGCCCGTGGCCTCGCAGATTTCCGCCATCGCATTGATGTACGAGATCTTGGTGGCAAGGAAGGAGTTCGCTGCCGCCTTGACCAGTTCGGCGGTGGCAAGGTCTGTAATCACCACCGGAGTGCCCTCGGTGATGATCGGGGCATAGCATTCGGCGAGCCGGTCCCGTGCCCATGCGGAGGGCACTCCGAAGACCAGCCGGTCCGGGTGCAGGGTGTCCTCCACCGCGTGGCCTTCGCGCAGGAATTCCGGGTTCCAGGCCAGCTCCGCCAGCGTGCCGGCCGGCGCGGTGGCCTGGATGTTGGCCGTGAGCCGCTCCGCCGTGCCGATCGGAACGGTGGATTTTCCCGCGATGAGGCAATGCCGTCCCAGCTCCGGGGCGAGGCGCTCGAGTGCCGCGTCCACATAGCGGAGGTCGGCGGCAGGGGAATCGGGTTCCTGCGGTGTGCCGACGCACAGGAAATGGACATCAGCATCCCTGGCCGCGGAGAAGTCGCTGGTGAACCTCAGCCTGCCGCTTTCCAGCATCTTCCGCAGGAGCTTCTTGAGGCCCGGCTCGAAAAACGGCAGCTGCCCCTCGGACAGGGCTCGTACCTTGGCTTCGTCGACGTCGATCCCCGTCACGCGGTGGCCCAGCAGTGCCATGCACACGGCGTGGGTTGCGCCGAGGTATCCCGTCCCGATGACGGTAAGGGAAAGGCTGGTAAACACCGGGGCGCCGGTGGAGAGGGAAAAGCCGGACGACGGCGGAACATCCGCGGCGCCGTGCGCCCGCCGAGAGGAACTGCTCATGTCAGGCTCCAATCTGTGCTCAATACCGGGACGGGTTCGCGATCCGGGGACGGGCTGGGGAAGGGCTTCACCAGGTAGCGCGTCGCACGTGCCCCCCAGGGTGGGCGGAAGGAGTAAAGGCAGGCCATGCGGAGGCGCGCGCAGGCACAATACGCGGCGAACCGTTCGGGCGCGACGTGCAGTTCTTCGGCTACGGCCATGATCTCGCCGTGGGCAATGGCATAGCGCCGCGTTGTCAGAAGCTTCTGGCACAACCGCAGCTCAAGGTTCACGGCGAGATTGGCGAGGTCCAGTGCAGGCTCGGCCTGGCAGGCTTCGTCAAAGTCCAGCAACCCGGGCGTGCCGCTTCCTCCCCGCCCCAGCAGTTGCTTGTCATGCAGGTCCCCATGCGCCCAGCGGAACGGATCGGGGCGCGTGGCCATGAGCCCGGTGATGGCATTCTCGGCCTGTGCAACGAGGCCGGTGCGGGCTGCTGCAGCTTCCGGGACGCCTTCGCTTTGCAGGAGCCAGAGATCGATCCAGCGCCGGAGATTGGCCACTTCGGCCGCGGGTGGGTGCAGTGGCAGTCCCGCTACGCTGCTGCGGAAATCGGCACTGTTGGCGACGTCAACTGTTTGCAGCCAGGCCAGTGACCATTCGCGCCACATCCGTGCAAAGGAGGCGTCCGTAACGGTCGCATGGTCCTGCCCGAGCTCATAATATGAGCGCCCCGGAATACTGCTGAAGACGACCACCGAGCGCCGGCTCTCCAGTAGCAAAGGGGCTGTGATGCAGCCTGAGGTCAGGGGCGCGGTGGCCAGGGTATGGTTCCTGGCTGCCGTCTCTGCCGGGCCGGGTCGGAAGACTTTTATGTACCGGCTGCCGGCGTGGACTACGGCGCGTTTGTGGGCGCGATGGGCCACGACTTCTCCCTTGGGGGCCTCCTTTGCGAGCGCGGGAAGCCGTGGGTCCTTCTCCGGTACCGGCTCAAAGATTCCGTGCCGCAGATGGGCCGCGCGGACACCCGGAATCCCAGGGGACCGGATTTCCAGGACGTAGTCGTCGCCTTCGGGTCCGGGCCAGGCACGGCGGACCAGCCAATCCCTGCCCCCGGCATCGGTGACGCGGGACGGTATAGCAGGGTGCCAGCTCATGCGATCAACTCCAGGGCCCGGCGGAGGTGCCAGGCTATGTCGGCGGCCCATTCGGGGGACCGGTCCCGGAACGGATCCACGCTGCCTTTGAACAACCGGACGGCGGCCCAGGCATCGAGGTCCTTTTGCCGGAACCGTCCGCCTGCTTGAACATAGCCTTCGGTCAGACAGGCGGTCTTCGCACCGCCCGCGCCGTGGGTGCTCGCGGCTGCAGCACCGGGCGCCGCCAGAGTAGCTTCCTCCACGGCAGCGAACGATCCCAGATCGGCTTCGGCGGAGCCAGGGTGGGCCCGGTCGAAGTCGATGATGCGGACGTCCGATCCGCCCACGAGCACCTGATCGGCCGAGAAGTCGCCGTGGACGGGGACGCTGGTACGCTCTTCGCGGTGGCCCAGCAGGCCGGGTAGGCCGCTCTCCAGTTTCCGCGCGTGCCCCTCCAGTTCGGGGACGAGCGCAGTCACCATGGCGCGGGTCGCGGCCAGCTGTCTGATCAGATCATCAAACCAGTCACCGGAAGCGGCATCGGGACGGACGTGCAGGCCGTGCAGCCGGGCGAGAGCCTCCCCGGCGCGATGGGCACCGCCGGCCGCGTGCGCGTCGTCGAGTCCGGCCAGGTCACCTCCGCCCCATACTGGGCTGGCGCCAACTCCGTGACGTGCGCACTCCGGGTCACCGAGTTGCGGCAGAAGCGGGACGCCGTGCTCGTAGAGGCGCTGCTGAAAATCCAGCTGCCGTTCGGCGTCGGCCGCATTGGCCGCTATCTTGATCACGACGGGGGCCGCGGGATCCGGGATCATCAGTACGAGTCGCCGTTCGGGCTTGTAGCGCAGCACGCTGGCCGCACCGGCCAGATGGCCGTCGGGCGGAAGCCAGTCGACGCCCAGACGCTCCACGCCGTGCTTGCGGAGCCAGGCAAGGTTGCGGCGCAGCTTCCAGTCGTCGGCTATATCGCCGGTGGCGACGAGGGCACCCGGCTGACGGGGGTCGGGCCGGAGCACCCTGATGTTCCCCTCGCGCGACTTGGAGGCCTGTTCGCGATGGAGGAGCTGACCGCTTCCCTCCTCGGTCTTGGTCAGGGCCCAGCCGTAATCGAAGCTGCCGTTCCGGGTCCGGCGGAAAGCAACCAGCAAGGAAGTACATGGTTTGTAGCGGACCCTCGTCACCCGGACAGTTTCGCCGAGGAGCGCGGACAGATTGCCGTTGTCCAGCAGGTAGGGCAAACCTGCCAGGCCACTGTCCCGGCTGGCCAGGGCCCGGTCCGGATCCCGGAGGGCAGACGCAGCTGCGGTCATGGCACTTCCAGCCTTTCAAGCGGCCGCCCCGGGTCCTGATCGCCCATCCAGCGTGCGAAACGCGTCTCCGGATCCTGCAGAAGTTCATCCGGCCGTCCCTCCTCGACGATGCGGCCGTCCTCGAGCCAGATGACGCGGTCGCAGGAGCGGGCGGAATGCTCATCGTGGGTGATCGTAATCGAGGTGCGGTCCCGGGTGAGGGCAGCCAGGGCCTCCAGAACCGACTCCCGTGAGGCAGGATCCAAGCCTGCAGTCGCTTCGTCGAGTATCACAATGGGTGCCTGCCGGAGGATGGCCCGGGCGATGGCGATTCGTTGGCGCTGGCCTCCCGAGAGATCCTTTGCCGCTTCACCCAAGACGGTGTCGTAGCCCTCAGGCAGGGAACGGATGAAGGCGTCTGCCTGGGCCAGGGCGGCGGCGTTCTCGATTTCCTCGTCCGTGGCATCCAGGCGGCCAAACCTGATGTTGTCCCGGACCGTGGTGCCAAAGAGAACGGAATCCTGGAGCAGGATTGAAACGTGCGAGCGCACGGACGCGATCTTCAACTCCCTGAGGTCGCTGCCGCCGACCAGCACTGCCCCCGACGTTGGGTCGATCATTCGCAGGATGAGGCTGGCCAGGGTTGATTTGCCGGCGCCGGAGGGGCCGAGGATGGCCAGGTGTTCGCCGGCCGGGACGCTGAGGTTTATTCCGTGCAGCACGGTGGTTCCCTCGCCGTGGCCGGCGGTCACGTCGTCGAACACAATGTCGGGATGGGCGCTCGAAAGCACGCAGGCGTCGGCGGCCTCGGGGAGATCGGTCTGCGCCTCCAGGAGATCTGCCACCCGTTCCCCAGACGCCGTGGCGCGGGCGATCCGGCTGGTTTGCTTGGCCAGGTCCTTGAGGGGTTTCATCCCGGTCTTCAGATAGGTCAGGAAGACCACCAGGTCTCCTGGTGTGATCGAGTGGTCCAGCACGCGCATGCCGCCCCCGGCCAGGACGATCGCCGTGGCCACGCCAATCAGTACGTCCGTGCGGCGTTCAAGTGCCGCGGCCAGCCGCAGGGCCACCACTCCCGTTCCCAGGGTCTGCTTGTTGCTGGACCGGAAGTCGTCGCTGATGGTGTCCTCAAGGCCGTAGGCCTGGACTTCACGCATGGCATTCAGGGTCTGGGCGGCGGTGGTTGCCAGGGCGCCCTCACCTTTGCGGGACCTGCGGGCGGCCACCGTTATTGATGGCGAACTTCTGTGTGACAGCAGCACGAACGCGCCGCCGGCAAAGAACACGACGAGTGCGAGCAGCGGATCAAGCCACACCATGATGCCCGTCATGGCCACCAGAGTGACCATGTTGCCCAGCAGCGGCAGCCCTGCGGTAACGGCCACTTCCTGCAGCCGGGAGACGTCGCCCACCAGGCGCTGGACTGTGTCTCCGGAGGAGGCGCGGGTGTGGTGCCTCATGGAGAGGCTCTGCACATGGCGGAAGGTCCGCGCGCGAAGGTCGGCAGCGATCCTGGATCCAATCAGGGCGAAGGCGATCGCGGACCAGTAGTTGGCGATGGCCCGCACCACGCTGATGACCACAATTGCTCCGCCGCACAATAGGAGGGTTTCCAGGCTTGCGTCCATTGAGGGTCCGGGTTTGCGCAGCGTGGCGCCGAGTGACCGCGACACGGCGTCAACCACGAGTTTTACGGGCCAGGGCTCCAGCAGCCGGAAGAGGACATCGGCCGCAAGGGCCACGAAACCGCCGGCCATCAGGAGCCGGTGTCCCTTGAGATGCGGGCGCACGCAGCGGAGCGTCCGCCGGAGTCCGGACTCCGGCTTGGGGTCGCGGCCCGGCGCCCCGCGGCCGCCCGCATGTCGGGCAGTTGTGCTCATCGCAATGCCGCCTTTGGTTCGGCCGTCAAGGCTTCGGTGATGGTCGAAAGCACGTGGTTCCAGCTGAAGCGGCGCTCGGCGTCGGTCCGGGCCTGGCGGCCCAGGCTTGCGCGCAGCACCGGCTCAGCCGCCAGCCGCGTCAGCGCGGAGGCGAGCCCGGAGGTATCGGCGCCCGGAACCAGCAACCCGGTGCGGCCGTGCTCCAGGATGGACGGGATCTGGCCGACGGACGTTGCGATGATCGGCATAGCCGCCGCCATGTACTCGTAGATCTTCAGCGGTGAGAAGTAGTCTTCCCGGCCGGCGTCCTCGGGAGGGTACGGGGCCATGGCGGCGTCGCATTCATGAAGCAGGCGGGGCACGGTCCCCGGGGGAACTGCCCCGGTAAATTCCGTCTCCACCCCGAGCATGGCTGCAAGGCGTTCAAGGTTGTCCCGCTCCGGCCCGTCTCCGATCATCCGCACGGTCCAGCGGTCCGGGTCGGCGGAGCGGGTGTTGGCGATTGCGACGGCGTGGAGCAGGTCCGGGACGCCGTGCCAGGGCTTCAGCGTCCCCACGAAGGCCACGGTGAGATGACCGGAATGCCGCCGTCCGGGGCGCCGGGGAGTGATGCGTTCAACGTTGACGCCGTTCGGAGCCAGCACGGTCCTCGCCGCGGGCACCCGGCCGCGGACCCAGCGGACCACAGGTTCTGAGACGCAGGAAACCACCTGCGCCGCCCCCGCATTGTGGCGCAGGATTGCTTCGGCCGTTTCCGCGTCCAGCAGCTGGCGGTACCGCCGCTGCTCTTCAATGAGGGGTGCATTGACTTCGAGGACGGCCGGAACGCCAAGGGCCTGGGAAACAAGGGACAGGGCCGGGCTGAACAGCGAGTATCTCTCGTAGAACAAGTCGCAGCCGTCACTCAGGACTGTGTCTGCGAGATCCAGCGCCGCATCCTGGAGAGCACGCTCCGGGTGTATGCCGGGCCCCCGGCGCGGCTGGTTTTCGACGACGTCGAGATCGGCAAGGTCCGCCGGGCGGTCCTCTCCGCGGCGGGTGCAGTAGAGAGTGACGTCGTCCCCTGCATTGCGCCAGGCCCTGATGATCTCCTGCACGTGAACGGAGGAGCCCTTGGTGCCAAAGACGGGGACTCCGCGGTCGGCGCAGAGGTAGGCCACGTGCATCATGCCACCTTCCTTTCCGAAAGGGCCAGGGACCGGAGCAGCTCCACCTGCCGGCGGACGTCGTAATCCTGTTCGATCAGGGCGCGGGCATTGCGGGACAGGGCAAGCCGGTCCGTTCCGGGCGCGCTGATCCGGCGGATTGCCCGGGCCAGGGCGTGCGGGCTTCCGGGAATTGCCAGAATCCCGGTTTGGCCATCATGGATCGCTTCGGGGATGCCTGTGACCGAGGTGCTGATGCAGGGCACGCCAGTTGCCATCGCCTCCAGCAAGACAGTAGGCATGCCGTCGGCGTTGCCGTCCGCGCCGATGACGCACGGGGCCACGAAAACGTCGGAGGAGTCAAGCAGTTCGAGGACCTCGTCCTGGGTCTGCGGTCCGATCAGCCTGACGTGGTTGCCGAGCCTGAGTCGTTCAATGGTGTTCTGCAGTTCCTCGGTAAGCTCGCCGGCGCCCGCGATCTGCACGTCGAGGTGAAAGCCCTGGCCCACGAGCTCTGCGGCGGCAGGCAACAGGTGCTGGAAACCTTTCTTTTCCACCAACCGGCCGACGGCGGCCACGCGCAAGGTAGTACCGATGGGGCGTGGCTCCCGGTAGGGGAAACGATTCAGTTCCAGGCCGTTGCGCACCAGATGGAGGCGGGAGGTGGCAGCGGGAAACAGGCGGCGGAGGTAACGGAAGTTGTACTGGCTGATGGTCACGGCGTGATGGGCCTCTTCCAGCTTCACCCGCAGCTCGTCGGCCTGGACTGACTCATGGAAGATGTCGACTGCGTGGGCCGTGAACGAGAACGGAAGACCGACGAGGGCCGCGGCGAGTCGCGCAACGCTGGTGGCCGCGTTGGCAAAATGGACGTGAAGATGCCTGATGTTCCGCTGCGAAAGGGCAGTTGCGAGGTTGATCGCCTGCGCAGCTTCGGTGCATTCGGCCGCGGTCAGTTGGCCCAGGTTGCGCGAAAGGGCTGCGGACAGGCCGGCTGTATCCGCGGCCCTGAAGTTCTCCCATAGCTCGGACGCCTTGAGCGGCCGGTCAATGTAGGTGACCGGAGCCTTGACCCGGGCAAGCTCGGGATGGAAGCGGGGGTCGTTGGGCTGGAGAAGTGAGAAGATTTCGATCCGGTCCCCGGCTGCCTCCCGGGCGAGGATTTCGGAAACGATGAAGGTCTCGGAGAATCGCGGATACATTTTCAGCACGTAGGCGATGGCCGGTTCAGACTGCAGCACGTGCCGCCCCTTCCCTGATGGTCTCCGCCCGCGAGCCGGCCGGCTGGAGGACCGGCTGCAGGAGGGCGGCTGCCAGCTGAGGCACACGGGCGAGCCCGTTGAGGTGCGCCAGCCGCCGGTCCACCTTGGTGCCGAGGCTTTGTGCCAGCCAGGCCGCCAGGATTGCAGGCGTCAGCGTGCCCATGTCGTGGCGGTCCAGATAGCCGGCCCGGGCCAGGGAGGCGGCCCTGATCTGCTGCTCGGAGCGGGAGTGGTTCCGGGGGACGATCAGCGCAGGCACGCTGGTGCTCAGGAGCTCGCACACCGTGTTGTATCCGCCCATGGAAACAACCGCCTGAGCATTCCGCATGTGCAGGACCATGTCGTCCAGGGCTTCGACCACCCGGACGCCGGGCGTGGCGTGCCGCCGCAGGTCGGCCAGCTCAGGCCCCGGCATCTGCGGACCCGCAACGATGAGGTGTCCGATTCCGGCTGGGAGCGCGGCGGCGGCGGCGATGCTCGCCAAGGCGTGACCATCGGCACCGCCTCCGACCGTTGTCAGGAAATAGGGGCCAGACATGCAGATTTTCCCGGATCCGGTCGGCCTGCCGGTCGCCAGGTAGCCTGTGTATCGGATCATGCTCCGGAGGGACTCGGGAATCTCGCCGGCGGCAAGTGGATCATGGACTGCGGGGTCGCCGTAAATCCAGACTGCGTCAAAAAGGTCTTTGACGAGCTGTGCGCCGCCGGCACTGTCCCATTCTGCGAGGGCAGTCTCCGGGGAATCCAGCACCTCGCGAAGTCCCAGCACAACCTGCGCCGGAGTCAGGGCACGGGCACGGCGCAGCGCAGCCTCCAGTTCGCGGTGAATGCCAGTGGGATGGCGGTCAACCACGATCAGGTCGGGGCGGAAACCTCCCAGTACTGCTTCCAGCAGGGCGGCCCGCAGGGATACAAGGTCCTGCATGGGGACCGCCAGGTTTCGCGGATGGTAGCCGTCAGGACCCTTCTCGACGCCCGGCAGAATAACCCAGTCCCAGCCCGCCGGAACCTGGAAGCCTGGTGCAAGGGCCGTCCCGGAAATGAGGACGCCGGTTACTGGCCGGCCGGTGAGGCCGGGAAGCTGATTGCTTAGGGCGTGCGCCAGCGCCAGATTGCGGCGGACGTGTCCCAAGCCAAGCGAATCATGGGAATAGAGCGCAACTCTTAACTTTTTCAATGGGCCCCCACGGCCTACTGAATTCGCCCCCCACAGCCAACCGAATTCTCGGTGACGATTACTTTGGTCTAGCCAGCCCTTAAGAAAGGCGCGACCAGCGATAAAAATTATTAGACAACTCTCATAATTTGCCCTAGATGTACTGATGCCCGCGTAGGCTGCCGGTCAACGTCGTTAGAGCTGCCCCAAGAAAGTAATACAGAGCAGCCACAAGAAAGTACGACGCACCCTTGGGAAACCAACCAGTCAGGCGTGGAGCCCCGGAGGGGGCCGGCTGCGGTCCTGCCGGGTCTCTTTCCGTTGTGGCAAAGGCGACGGCGAGCAGCTGATGACAGTGGCAGCGGGAGTTGCCGCGATCTGCAGGGCAGAGTCCCGCAGCCAGGCGTCGTCGCCTTGCATGCCGTCAGTGCTGCGCGCTTGCAGCGGCTCACTGGACGCGTCAAAGAAATACGCGACCGGCGGGTAACCATGAACTGCCGGGCTCGGCGCCAGTCCCGAGACGGTGGCGGCGCCGTGGTGGTTATTGAATGCAGAGTTTCGGGCCAGGCCCTGAGTGGACGCCCCCAGGAACACAACGAGTGCGAGGACTGCCATCACCGTGGCGGGCTGCAGACGTTTTCGCTGGTGTCCGCCCGCGGCGGACGCCAACTGTCTGAAGAGGGTGTGCATAAATACCCCCGACGAGAGGAGGGTGCGAGATGTGTCCCACGTTGCCACCGCTTGTCGTGTAGGTCAATCCTAAAAATTTATCGTTCAACTTTTCTTTCTCGGCCACCTGACGTCGAAAGCAAAAAGAACGACGGCGGGAGGTCCCGCCGTCGCTCCAGTGCGTTCGTTTGGGGAACAGGCTGTGGAATTCAGCCGGCCGTGCTGCCCCTAATGCTGGCCGAGATTTCCACCCATGGGCGGGACGGTGCCCGGGCCGCGGTCAGCGGTCTCGTCGCGATCCGCAGCGCTCTGGGTGTCACTGGCGGCTGTTTCGTCCGAATCGCCGTCGTCGTCAATGAGGCCGTTGGTCTGGTCGAAGGGATGGGCGATCGTCTCGTCGGCCAGCGCCGAGCTGTCCGCACCGGTTACCGGAGCCGTGCCGGTCACTTCAGGCGTCCCGGCGGTGCCTACTGTCTCGGTGTACACCGGCGTCACCGCCGGGGTCGCCGTGTGGTCGGGGACTCGCACTGTGGCGTCCGAATCGCTGCTGCGGGTGGCTGCGACGGCTCCTGCCGCTGCCGCCGCGGCAACGCCGACCCCCGCGGCGAGCTTGCCGGATACTCCGGCCTTGCCGCTGTCGCCGCGCGACATAGCAGCATGTTCGACGCCGGGTGTGCCGACGGAGGCGCCTTCGTTGACGGAACCCCGCCAGGCGCCGCTGGCATACCCTTCGTCTTCGATGAACTCCTTGAACTTCTGGAGATCGGACTCGGCCTGGCGATCCACCACGTTGAGCTTGTCACCGATCTTTTCCACCAAGCCCTCGGGCTCGTAGTCAATGAAGAGCCGGACGGACGTCTGCCCGCCGCCCACATCCTCGAACTCGACCGATCCGGCGTTTGTGGCACCCTCGGTGGCGGCCCAGGCGACCTTGCGGTCCGGGATCTGCTCGAGGATTTCCGCTTCCCATTTCCGCTTGACGCCGGCGATCTCGGCCACCCACTCAAGGCGGTCGTCACTCAGCTGGGTCACGCTCTTCACGCCGCCCATGAACTGGGGAAAGTCCTCGAACTGGGTCCACTGGTTGTAGGCCGTGCTGACCGGCACATTGACCAGAATTCGTTTTTCAACCCTCGTGCTCACAGTGTCTCCTTTTGTCGACTTGAACAGGCACCGACGAACAAGAACACAATTCGTCAGCATGCTTACCATATCGGCCTGAACCGTTAGCTGGCCAGAGCCGTCCTCCGGCCGTAAGTGAAAGGGAGCCCCTGCGCGAATCCTGTGGACTCAAGCGCGGAGGCTCCCTGGCGCTCCGGTCTGGGGGGAAAGACGGAGAGCTTGGAATCAATGTACAGCCGGGTGGAGGCTTATCAGGGCATATTTAGGACATCTTGACTAAACCTTGAGCCGAATCACATCTACGCCCCGCGCGAAGAGAGGAAGGCGACGGCGCGCAGCCGGCGGGCATCCGCTAATCCTCGCTGCCCGCGGTGTCCACCACGCAGAAACGGTTGCCTTCCGCATCGGCAAGGATCACGTAGTCCGCGTCCGCCGGCCGCTTGCTCCACTCAACACGGGTGGCTCCGAGACCGAGGAGGCGCTGCACTTCGCCGCCCTGGTCCTCGGCGTACAGGTCCAGGTGGATCCGCGGCGGGATGCGGGCCGACGACGGGACCCGGTCCAGCGAGATGCACGTGCCCACGCCGTCCGGCGGCTGGAGGATCACAAAATCCTCATCCGCCGCCCTTCGCGGTTCGTAGCCCAAGGCTGCCTGCCAGAAGGCCATCTGGCGCGGGAGGTCATCAACGCGGATCACGATGGAGCCGATGCTCAGCATGCGGCCAACGTACACCCGCCCAGGGGCTCCGCAAAGCTGTTGCCTCCGGCCGCTCCGTTAGGCTGGCGACAGAGAACACCCGGCAGGCCGCCCTCCCATGTGACCGACCTGCCCCGAGCCGACGGAGCTGTTGGAGACCCATGACCCGGAAGATAACTGTGAGCCTGCCGGATGCGGCACTTCGCGAGTACCTGACGCCGAACGCGGCCGTCACGGTGTTTGAGTGGGACTTCGCGGGCGAGCCGCCGCAGCGCCAGATCGACATCGTGGTGCCGCCGTACATGGGCGGCCCGCAGGTCCTGCGGAATCTAGACGGCGTGGAGACGGCGCTGGTGCAGAGCCAGTCGATCGGGTACGACGGTGTGGCGGAGGCGCTTCCGGCCGGACGGGTCTTTGCCAATGCCGCCGGAGTGCACGAAACGTCCACCGCGGAACTGGCCCTGGCCATGGTCCTGGCCAGCCAGCGGGAGTTCCCGCGCATCATGCGGAACCAGCAGGAGGGCGAGTGGGACACCAGGCCCACCGCAAGCCTGGCAGACCGCCGCGTCCTCATTGTCGGCTACGGCGGCGTGGGCAAGGCGATCGAACAGCGGCTCATCCCGTTTGAAACGAGCATCACGAGGGTGGCCAGCCGGCAGCGGACGGATGAGACGGGCGTCGTCCATGGCATCGCGGAACTGCCCGCGCTGCTGCCGGAACACGACATTGTAATTGTGGGGGTGCCGCTCGGCGACGCCACCAAGCACCTCATTGACGACGCTTTCCTGTCGGCAATGCCCGACGGCGCGCTGCTGGTGAACGTGGCCCGGGGCCCGGTGGCGGACACCGAAGCCCTGGTCCGCCACACGGCGTCCGGACGGATCCGTGCCGCCCTAGACGTCACGGATCCCGAGCCTCTGCCCCGGGACCACCCGCTCTGGGGCACTCCCGGCGTCATCATCACCCCGCACGTGGGAGGGGCGAGCTCCGCGATGCGCCCGCGGATGGGGCGGCTGCTGCAGCGGCAGATCGACCTCATGCTGGCCGGGGAACCGCCGGTCAACGTGGTGCTGGGCGGCTGATGCGACCCGGTCCCACTCAGGCCGGGTCCTCGTTCGGCCCCGTCCCCGTCAGGGTCCGACCGCGGACCGCCTCGGAGCGTCGGGCTCCAGACCGGGGACTGGAGACTCGTGCCGGCACCGCCGGAAAAACCGGTTGGCGGCAGGAGTCCACATCAGCGCGGCACCGGCCAGCGTCAGGGCCAGCCCGGCCAGGATGAGGCCCGAGAGGTCTAGCGGCGCTCCCAGCGCGGAAAGACCGGCGACCACGGTCAGGAGGATGCGGGCCCAGCCCGCGCCCCTCAGCAGCTCGATCGCGGCCCACACCTGCAGGGCGGTCAGCGGCACCGCGAACGCCACCATGTACGGCACCGCCCAATCGGGCGTGGACTGGCCGAAGTCGATGCGTGCCACCTCCAAAACAGCCGGCAGGAAGCCTGCAGCCACGGCGCTGGCGAGCCAGAACGCCGCCGACGACCTAATGACTGCCGGTATGTCACCGGGCACGCCGGAATCCAAACGCTGTTCCCCCAATGAAGTCCCCAATCTTCAACATGCGATGTACCGCGGATATCCGGCGGTGTTTCACAGCCTACAGGTGACGGAATCTGCGGCCCTGTCAAGTGTGGAAGGAGGGCGCCAACACGTCCCCAGCCTCGCGACGTACACTGTCCAAATCAGTGTGCGTGATGTGCCTGCGTGAGGTGGAGCCCGGATGCTCTGGAAGCTGCTCGTTGAGTACCTGCGGCCGCAGCGGCGGCTGCTGATCGCCGTCGTCGTTTTCCAGCTGGCGCAGTCCATCGCTTCCTTGTACCTGCCCACGCTGAATGCGGACATCATCGATGAAGGTGTGGCGAAGGGCGACACCGGCTACATCCTGCGGGTGGGCAGCCTGATGCTGTTCATCACGCTGCTGCAGATCGCGTGCGCGGTGACGGCCGTGTACTTCGGGGCGAAGGCGGCGATGGGCCTGGGGCGTGACCTGCGCGGGGCCATCTTCGGCCGGGTGGGTGAGTTCTCCGAGCAGGAGGTCACCCGGTTCGGTGCCCCGAGCCTCATCACGCGCTCCACCAACGACGTCCAGCAGGTCCAGCAGCTCGTCCTGATGTCCGCCACGCTCATGGTCGCGGCACCAATGCTCAGCATCGGCGGTGTGATCATGGCCGTCCGGCAGGATGCCCAGCTGTCCTGGTTGATCGCCGTCAGCGTCCCGGCACTGCTGATCGGCGTCGGACTGATCATTACGCGGATGGTGCCGCTGTTCCGGAAGATGCAGGTCCGGATCGACACCGTGAACCGGGTGCTCCGCGAACAGCTCACCGGCATCCGTGTGGTGCGGGCGTTCGTGCGCGAGGACATCGAGACCGCCCGGTTCGCGCGGGCCAACGCGGACGTGACCGACACGGCCCTGCGCGCCGGGCGGCTGATGGCGCTCGCGTTCCCGGTGGTGATGCTGGTGCTCAACGTCTCCAGCGTGGCCGTGATCTGGTTCGGCTCGTTCCGGATTGAGGACGGGTCCATGCAGGTGGGCACCCTGATTGCCTTCCTCAGTTATCTGCTGCAGATCCTGATGTCCGTCATGATGGCCACATTCATGGCGGTGATGATCCCCCGCGCTGCGGTCTCCGCGGACCGGATCGGGGAGGTGCTGAACACAGAGTCAAGCGTGCGCCCGCCGGCGCACCCCGTGGGTTTTGGCGCCGATCGGGATTTTGGTGAAGACGGCGTTGCCCGGCGTCGCCCGCGAAGGGGCGAGCTGGAAATGCACGACGTCGGATTTGCCTACCCTGGTGCCGAGCAGCCTGTCCTCAGCGGGATCGGCTTTACGGCCCGCTCGGGGCAGACGACGGCGATCATCGGCAGCACCGGGTCGGGAAAGACCACGCTGGTGAACCTGATGCCGCGGCTCTTCGACGCCACCGCCGGTTCGGTGCGGTTCGGCGGCGTGGACGTGCGGGAGCTGCACCCGGACCTGCTGTGGGGGCACATCGGCCTGGTCCCGCAGCGGCCCTACCTGTTCTCCGGCACCGTGCGCAGCAACCTGCTCTACGGCAAGCCCGATGCCACCGAGGACGAGCTGTGGCGCGCCCTGGCCACGGCCCAGGCACACAGTTTCGTCCGGGAGATGGAGGGCGGCCTGGATGCGCCCATCTCGCAGGGCGGCACCAACGTCTCCGGAGGCCAGCGGCAGCGGCTCGCCATCGCCCGGGCCCTGGTGAAGCGGCCCGAGCTGTACATCTTTGACGACTCGTTCTCCTCGCTGGACACCGCGACGGACGCCCGCCTGCGGCAGGCACTCAAGCACGACACCTCCGGAGCCACGCTGGTGATCATCGCCCAGCGGGTGTCCAGCATCGTGGATGCAGACCAGATCCTGGTGCTCGACGACGGCCGGATCGTCGGGCGCGGAACGCACGGGGAGCTGCTGGAGACGTCCGAGACGTACCGGGAGATCGTCTCCTCCCAGCTGGCGGCGGAGGAGGCGGCATGAGCACCTCAAGCCGGACCGGAACCGGCAGCGGAACGGGAGCACCCGCCGTCGGACGTATTCCCGCGGGCGGGACAGGAGAGAGGCCCGCGGGGCCGCCCCGGCCGCCGATGGGCCCGGGCAGGGGCGGGCCGTTTGCCGGGATGAATGTCCCGGCGGAGAAGGCGATGAACTTCTGGCCGTCGGCCAGGCGGCTGCTGGGCACGCTGCGCCCGGAGCGGCTGTGGCTGGCGCTGGTCCTGGCGCTTGCCGTGGCGAGTGTGGCGTTCTCGGTGATCGGGCCGCGGCTGCTGGGGGAGGGCACCAACCTGATCTTCGCCGGCGTCGTGTCGAAAAACCTGCCGGCCGGGGTGAGCAAGGACGAGGTGATCGCGCGACTGCGGGCGGCCGGCCAGGATTCGCAGGCGGACATGATCGGCGCGATGACGCTGACACCGGGGACGGGGATCGACTTCGCAGCGCTGGCCAGCGTGCTGGAGTGGGCGCTGGCGCTGTATGTGCTGGCGTCGGCGTTCGGCTGGATCCAGGCGTATGTGCTCAACGGTGTGGTGCAGCGGACGGTGTACCGGCTGCGCGAGCGGATCGAGGCGAAGATCAACAGGCTGCCGCTGCGGTATTTCGATTCAGTCCAACGAGGTGAGCTGCTCAGCCGGGTGACGAACGACGTGGACAACATCTCGCAGAGCCTGCAGCAGTCGATCTCCCAGGCGGTGACGTCGCTGCTCACGGTGGTGGGCGTGCTGGTGATGATGTTCCTGCTTTCGCCGGTGCTGGCGTTGATTGCGCTGGTGACGGTG
Source organism: Arthrobacter sp. 05T444 (assembly GCF_056395905.1). Classification (NCBI taxonomy): domain Bacteria; kingdom Bacillati; phylum Actinomycetota; class Actinomycetes; order Micrococcales; family Micrococcaceae; genus Arthrobacter; species Arthrobacter sp. 05T444. The sequence goes on along the minus strand of NZ_JBFTKK010000025.1, from coordinate 9,622 downwards.
CCGCTGACGCTGGTGACCACGGCGCTGATCGCCAAGCGCTCGCAGAAGCTGTTCGTGGCGCAGTGGAAGCACACGGGGGAGCTGAACGGCCAGATCGAGGAGACGTACACGGGGCACGCGCTGGTGAAGGTGTTCGGCCGGCAGCGGGAGGTGGAGGAGCGGTTCCGGCAGAAGAATGTGGAGCTGTTCGAGGCGAGCTTCGGCGCGCAGTTCATCAGCGGCCTGATCATGCCGGCGCTGACGTTCATCGGGAACCTGGTGTACGTGGGGATCGCCGTGGTGGGCGGGCTGCAGGTGGCGTCCGGGGCGATGCAGCTGGGCGACGTGCAGGCGTTCATCCAGTACTCGCGGCAGTTCACGCAGCCGCTGGCCCAGCTGGGGTCGATGGCCAATCTGCTGCAGTCAGGGGTGGCGTCGGCGGAACGGGTGTTCGAGCTGTTGGATACGGAGGAGCAGAGCCCCGATCCGGCTGTTGCCGTGGCGCCGGAGTCGGTGCGGGGCCGGCTGGTGTTCGATAACGTGTCCTTCTCCTATTCTGTTGACAAGCCGCTGATTTCGGACCTGAGCCTGGTGGCCGAGCCCGGGCAGACCGTGGCGATAGTGGGGCCCACCGGGGCCGGCAAGACCACGCTGGTGAACCTGATGATGCGGTTCTACGAGCTGGATGCGGGGCGGATAACGCTCGACGGCGTGGACGTCACCCTGATGACGCGCAACGAGCTGCGCTCGCGGATGGGCATGGTGCTGCAGGACACGTGGCTGTTCGGCGGGACGGTCCGGGACAACATCGCGTACGGCCGGCCTGGTGCTTCGGAAGCCGAGATTCTGGAGGCCGCGCAGGCGACGTACGTGGACCGGTTCGTGCGCTCGCTGCCGGAGGGCTACGACACGGTGCTCGACGACGAGGGTTCCAATGTGTCCGCCGGCGAGAAGCAGCTGCTGACGATTGCGCGCGCGTTCCTTGCCCGGCCTTCTGTGTTGATCTTGGACGAGGCGACGAGCTCGGTGGACACCCGCACCGAGGTGCTGGTGCAGAAGGCGATGAGTGCGTTGCGGTCCGACCGGACGAGCTTCGTGATCGCCCACCGCCTCTCCACGATCCGCGACGCCGACCTCATCCTGGTGATGGAGGCCGGGCAGATCGTGGAGCAGGGGACGCATGCTTCCTTGCTGGCGGCCGGCGGGGCGTACTCGGCGCTGTATGAGGCGCAGTTCGCGGCTCCTGTGGCGGAGGTTTAAGGGTTGGCGTCGTCTCGAAAGCCGAGGGTTGGAAGAGCGGCTGGTGAGTCTCGGCCGCCCGCAGTTCATGGCTCAAACCATTGGCTGGCGCCTCCGCCAGTCCAAGGAATTGATTCCAGGGACTGGCCCTCCCCCGTTCCAGCGTCTGCCGACGACGATACCGGTACATTTTGGCTGATTCAGCGGGCATGGCCGGACAAGACACCAGGAGAATTTGTACTGGAGGTTTTGACTCCGGGACGGCCCGGCGTCAGGGGAGCTCATCTGCGTCACGGGCAGTTCGAACTTATCCCGTTGGACGATCCGGGGCTGCCCGCCTTGCGGGGGGAAGCGGAGCGGGGGGAATTGATTTCGTACTGGCCCCACCACCAGGCGGTCGTCCGGGCGGAGGGCCGCTACATAAAGATCTTCGAGCCAGGCGGCGCCGTCGTACCGGCCGAGCGCTGTGCACAAATGGACGTCCTGCTGGACGCCGGCAACTTCACAACACCCAGAATTCTCCGTCAGAGTTCCCAGGAGGACGTCATCGTTTTCAGCGCCATCGAGGGACAGACTCTGAACGAGCTGGGCCAGGTGGAGGCCGCCGTCTGCGATCAAGAGTTCGCCAGGGCGTGGGAGAAATGGTCGCGCGCCTGGGTCACGGAACTGAACGGCTCCTATGGTCCCGCGGCACAGAGCGTTCTCTACAGCCTTCCGCTCCGTTCAGCAGAGTGGGAAGCCACGAAGGCGTGGCGACGGGTGGACGACTGGTTGCGGCACAATGAAAACGTCCCCGAGTTGTCGTCTCAGCGCGATGCCTTGCGTGCCGCTGCAGAGCAAGTGGCCACGAACCTGCTTCGGACAACACCGGATCCTCTGGTATGGGCCCACGGAGACCTTTACGACAGGCAAATCATCGTTCCTGCCGACGAAATGCCGCCCGGATTGCTGGACTTCGACAGTACGGCCCAACACGAGGCCGCCCGGGATCTGGCCGGCCTGGACGTCCGACTGGAGCTTCATCTGCGAAATAACCGCATGACGCCCGAAAGATATCTGACGGCTCACAGGCAGGTGCTGGCCGCCGCCGAGGAACTGCACGTCAGCCCGGCCCGGTTCGATGCGTACTCGGACGCCTTCTGGCTCCGTCTGGCACTTTCTCCGTTACCTGGACGCTTCTCCCTGGCCATCGCCGTCCTCGCGGAACGCGCGGCACGGGAGCTGAGACAGTGAGCCCCCCGGCAGATGACGGCTCCACCCGCAGCGACAGCCGTCCACGATCCTCGACGCCGACCTCATCCTGGTGATGGAGGCCGGGCAGATCGTGGAGCAGGAGAATGCATGCTGAGTTGTTGGCGGCCGGCGGGGCGTACTCGGCGCTGTTCGCGGCTCCAGTGGCGGAGGTTTAAGGGTCTGGGGTCTGGGGTCAGCGTCGGCGTTGGTCTTGGTGCGCCTAGGCTACGAAGTGCTCAACCCGACGATCCGGAACAAGCCAGATCAGCGCCACCACGGTATAGACCGCAACTCCCAGTAACGGCTGTACTGCGCTCAGCGCAAGGCCCGTCAAATAGATCAGCGGGGACGCCTTGCCTTTCCAGTCCCTGCCGACGGCCCGGGCGAGGGCACCCTCCCTGCCCTGATGGCGGATGAGGGTCTGCTGCAGGATGAAGTAGGCGATGGCCGCGCAGAGGAGGTTGATCCCATATACAAGAACCGGGACCTGTAAAAACCCGGACTCGTCCATCCAACGGGTGCTGAACGGGAAGAGCGAGAGCCAGAACAAGAGGTGCAGGTTCGCCCAGAGGATCCCACCGTTTACTCGGTCGGCCAAGTGGATCATGTGGTGGTGGTTGTTCCAGTAGATGCCCACGTAAACGAAACTGAGCAGGTAGCTGAGGAAGGTGGGCAGCACAGCGGCCAACCCCTGCCAGGTCGGTTCGTGCGGCACACGCAGCTCGAGCACCATGATGGTGATGATGATGGCCAGTACGCCATCGCTGAATGCCTCCAGCCGATTCTTGTTCACAAAGTTCCCTTCATCAGCGCCTCATCCCAGCTTTACGTAGTACCGGATATGGGCTTCCCCTACTTTGCCTTGGTCGAGGCCGTTGCGTCGATTGACTGCCGAGGCATCCATGAGCCCGGCACGCGCAGCACCCCAACCGCCGCCACCAAATAAGGCACCGGATCCGCGTCCGACCCCGCAGCCCACTGCATCCAGGCCTCGAACGTCGCCCCGAGATAAGCGGCGCACAGATACCCAGCAACATCCTCGCTGATTCCAGCCGATATCAGGCAAGCGCGCGTCCGCTCCCGCTGCGGCGCCAGCGACTCGTAGCTCCGGCTGGCCAGTTCGGGGTGTTCAGCGATCAGGCGAAGCCGGCCGCGCGTGACCTCCAGGTCAGGGAGAACAGCAACTCCAGCGACAGCCGCATCTCGCAGCCCCGCCAGCATGTCGCCGTCGGAAGCGCCCGCAACGCTAAAGGAATCCAAAACCCGCCCCGATGCCTCGATCGCCGGCTCCATTCCGCCCCAGATGAGTTCGGCCTTGCTGGAGAAGTAGCGGTATAGGCTCTTGCGCCCGATCCCCGCCTCGCGCGCGATGTCCCCCATGGAGGTCTGCTCGTAGCCGCGCTCGGCGAACAGCCGCAGCGCGATGGCGGCCACGGCGTTGGGATCAATCGTCACCGGGCGACCGGTGGAGCGCGGAACGGGCGTCACCGGGCGACCGGTGGAGCGCGGAACGGCGGTCTTCAAAGCATCCGAAGGCATCCCACCAGTATTCACCCTTACATAATGACACAGAGTGTCATAAGGTGGATCGCACCACGATCAGCAACGTCTGGAAGGACATCATGGGCAACGGAGCTACATGGCAGGAAGCCGCCACCAGCGGCCGCTTCGCCGGCAAGACCGTCATCGTCACCGGGGCGGCCTCCGGCATCGGCCAGGCCACCGCCCTGCGCGTCGCCAAGGAAGGCGGCCGCGTCATCGCCGCCGACATCAGCAAGGAACGCCTGGATGACCTGGTAGCCGAGAACGCCGGACTGGACCTGGTCCCCGTGGCCGGCGACATCTCCACCGAGGAGACCGTGGCCGCCGTCGTCGCCGCCGCCGGCGGACAGGTCGATGCGCTGGCGAACGTCGCCGGCATCATGGACAACTTCGCCCCCATCCACGAAGTGGACGACGACCTCTGGGAGCGCGTCTTCCGGATCAACGTCACCGCCCTCATGCGCCTGACCCGCGCCGTGGTGCCGATGATGCTCGACGCCGGCACCGGCTCGGTGGTCAACGTCGCCTCCGAGGCCGGCCTGCGCGGGTCCGCCGCCGGCGCGGCCTACACCGCGTCTAAGCACGCCGTCGTCGGCCTGACCAAGAACTCGGCCGTGATGTACGGGCCCAAGGGCCTGCGCTTCAACGCCGTGGCCCCCGGCCCCACCATCACCAACATCGTGGCCAACTGGGGATCCCAGCTCGCGGCCGAACGCCTCGGCCCGCTGATGCAGGCCACCGTCCCCACGCCCGCCACCGCGGCGCAGCTCGCCGCCTCGATCACCTTCCTGCTCAGCGACGACGGCACCAACATCAACGGCGCGATCCTCGCGTCCGACGGCGGCTGGTCGGCGCTGTAGGGGAGCGGCACCAAACGCAAACGGACGACGGCGGGACATCCCGCCGTCGTCCGCTCACCGTCGCTGCGCACAGCAGACGCCGGCGGCGAATAGGCTCCCACGAGTACCGGGCGAGACCAGGCTGGTGAACCTGATGATGCGGTTCTACGAGCTGGATGCGGGGCGGATAACGCTCGACGGCGAGCACGGATCCGTGGCTGTTCGGCGGATCGACCCGGGACAACATTGCGTACGGGCGCCCTTCGGCTACAGAGGTGGAGATCCTAGGGGCCGCGCGGGCCATGTACGTGGACCGGTTCGTGCACTCGCTGCCGGAGGGCTACGACACCGTGCTGGAGAACGAGGGTTCTAACGTGTCGGCGGCGAGAAGCAGCGGCTGACGATTGCCCGGGCGTTCCTGGCACGGCCGTCTGTTTCGATTTTGGATGAAGCGACTTCTTCTGTGGACACCCGGACCGAGGTGCTGGTGCAGAAGGCGATGAGTGCCTTGCGCTCGGACCGGACAAGCTTCATGATCGCGCACCGCCTGTCCACCATCCGCGACGCCGACCTCATCCTGGTGATGAAAGCCGGGCAGATCGTGGAGCAGGGGCCCACACTTCGTTGTTGGCTGCGGGTGAAGCGTACTCGGCGCTGTATGCGGCACAGTTCGCGGCTCCTGTGGCGGAGGTTTAGCGCGGCTGGCGTATCAGTATTGTCAGGTTGAGCTCTAAGCGCCTCTTGAGCTGTGTCAGAAAAAGGGGAATCACACCCTATGCTGACGCCCATTCGGCTTCTTACCTGACGTCAGGTTGGGGTGTAGTTCATTTTGGATATGAGGGTCCGCCGCACTACGCCTGTTCCCGCGTCTTGGAGCCGGCGGTTGCAAGACGCGGGAATGCGAGACAAACGTTGGTTTAGTTGCGGCAAGGTCCTAGGCCTCTCGTCACTCTCTCTGAAGTTCTGCCGGGCTCGTTTGTCATCGGTACTGCTGTGTGACAAGCCCCTCAAGAAACTACGCCCGGACCGTTCGCATCGTGCCTTCTCTGATACTGAAATGAACGATCCGGCACCGTTTCGGGGAGAGCCCATTTGCCTGGTCTCAGCGGCTGGCACCGCTCTCTATACGTGAATTCGCCGGTTCTTCCCGCCGTTCGCGAGGGGATGCTAGGAGCCGCCGGGCTCACGCGGGCTGAGCGTGCGCCCGGCAGGTCAGATCACCTAGGCGGTCAGGCCACCTGCGCCGTCAGACCGGCCGCCTTGATCGCCGTCGCCGCGGCGGTCTCGTCGTTGTCGGAGCTGTCCCCGCTGATGCCGACGGCACCTGTGATCGTGCCGTCTTCATCGCGCACGAGGACGCCACCGGGCACAGGGATCAGGCGGCCTGCGAGAGCGGCGGTCGCAGCGGCGATGAAGTAGGCCTGCTGCTCGGCGCGCTCCATGATGGCCCGCGATCCCATCCCGAGGGCGAGGGCACCGTAGGCCTTGCCTTGGGCAATTTCAAAGCGGTTATTCGAAGCGCCGTCCTGGCGAGAGACGGCGATGACGTGGCCTCCTGCGTCGAGCACGACAACGGTCAGCGGTTTGAAGCCGTGTTCCTGACCCGTCGCGAGGGCCTGGGCGATGATCGACTGGGCAGTCGCTAGGTCAATGTTCATGAGGTGCTCCTGGCAAGGTCGTGGATGTGTTTCTGCGTGGCTCGGCGCAAGTGTAAAACGGGTTCGGTGTATCCGGACGGCTGCGCGACGCCGTCAAGTACGAGCTCGCGGGCGGCTAGGAACCCCTCGGTGTCGAACGCAGGGGACATCGGCAAATAGTCGGGATCTGAGGCGTTCTGCTCGTCGACGACCGTGGCCATGCGGCGCAGCGATTCTTCCACTTGCTCCGTGGTTACAACCCCGTGCCGGACCCAGTTGGAGACATGCTGCGAGCTGATGCGGCAGGTGGCCCGATCCTCCATGAGCGCCACGCCCTGAATATCGGGAACCTTGGAGCACCCGATGCCGGCATTCACCCAGCGCACGACGTAGCCCAAGGTGCTCTGGATGTTGTTGTCCAGCTCGTTGCGTCGAGCATCGGCGTCCCAATCGGAGGGGTCCCCGACCGGGATGGTGAGAAGCTGCCGCAACGTGGACCGGCGCGCCCCACCGAGCTCGGCCTGCCGGGCGTCCACGTCGACGTGGTGGTAGTGGATGGCGTGCAGGGTCGCGGCGGTCGGCGAGGGAACCCAAGCACAGTTGGCGCCGGCGAGCGGGTGCGCGATCTTCTGGGCGAGCATATCCGCCAGGTTGTCCGGTGCCGCCCACATGCCCTTGCCGATCTGGGCCCGGCCGCGGAATCCGCATTCCAGTCCAATGTCCACGTTGGCGTCCTCGTAGGCGGCAATCCAGCTGGAAGTGCGCATGTCGGCCTTGCGCACCATGGGCGCTGAGAGCATCGAGGTGTGGATCTCGTCGCCGGTGCGATCCAGGAATCCGGTGTTGATGAATACCACGCGGTCGCGCGCCTCCCAGATACACGCCTTGAGGTTGGCCGAGGTGCGGCGCTCCTCGTCCATGATTCCGATCTTGAGGGTGAGTGGGTCAAGGCGCAGCACGGACTCTGTGCCCGCGAGTAGAGCGCAGGCCACTGCCACTTCGCGCGGTCCGTGCATCTTTGGCTTCACGATGTATACCGAGCCTGTCCGCGAATTGTTGCGTGCGTTCGGCCCGCGCAGGTCGTGCACGGAGCCGAGGCCGGTAAACAGGGCGTCGAGGATCTCCTCCGGCACCGGCTCACCGGCTGTATCGAGAACGGCGTCACTCGTCATGAGGTGGCCGACTTGGCGGATGAGCAGCAGCGAGCGGCCCGAAAGGGCCAGTTCGGATCCGTCAGGTGCGGTGTAGACGCGATCGGTGTTCAGCCGTCGGGTATAGGTACCCCCGCCCTTGGCGACCTCGGCGGTCAGAGTGCCCTGCATCAGCTGCAGCCAGTTGCGGTAGCCGACCACCTTGTCCTCGGCGTCGACGGCCGCCACCGAGTCCTCAAGGTCCATGATTGTAGTGATCGCGGATTCCAGCACGATGTCTTTCACGCCGGCTGGGTCGCCCGAGCCGATGAGATGGGTGAAGTCGATCTGGATCTCCACGTGCAGGCCATGATGGACGAGCAGCACGGACTCAGGCGCATCCGCGGTGCCCCGATAGCCGCGGAGCTGGTCGCGCTTGGCCAGCTCTGTCATGCCGTTCGGGGTCTCGGCGACAAGGAGGCCGTCTGCGATACGGTAGGCGGTGACATCTGCGTGCGAGCCGGCCGCCAATGGCACGTGCTCGTCCAGGAACTGTCGCCCGCGGGCGACGACGGCGATGCCCCGAACCGGGTTGTAGCCGCTCGTTCGCTCACGTCCCTCCGCTTCGTCGATGACGTCGGTTCCGTACAAGGCATCGTACAGCGAGCCCCAGCGGGCGTTGGCCGCGTTGATCGCAAAGCGTGCATTCAGCAGCGGCACGACCAGCTGGGGGCCGGAGATCGTGGCCATTTCGGGGTCGACCTTATTGGTCGTAATAGTGAAATCCGCAGGCTCATCGGCCAAGTAACCGATCGAACGCAGGAACTCCTCGTAGACCTCCGGGTCCCCCGGACCGTTCAAGCGGTGGAACTCGTCAATCTGCTGCTGCAGCAGGTCACGGACATCCAGCAGGTCGCGCACCTGCGGCGAGAACTCCCCGATTAGCGCCGCGGCGCCGCTCCAAAATTCCTCCTCCTCGATCCCCGTGCCCGGCAACGCCTCGTCCCGTACAAAGGCATGGAGCTCTTCGGCGACACTAAGGCCGTTAGTTTCTATCCGGTGTGACATGTTCCTCGTCCATCCAAGTTATTCCGCACAGCGGAAAGATTATTTCAACAAGTAGAACCTAACGAGAGCAACGCTGCCTGTCAACGCTCAAGTGCAATTCGCTCACGACGTCGTCTCAGCGATCCCGCTCCGGTCGGCGCTAACGGCTAAAAGCAAGTTCAACTTTTCCCCACAAGACCATTGACTAGTGGTCAGACCGATACGTAAAGTCAATCCATAACGCAGAATATTTTTATCGTATGGTGGAAAAGGTGCCTTGGATCTTCAAGCTCCGTACCGGAAGCCGTCGGGGAACCTGCCCCGTAAATTGACGCTTTCAGTCCTATGCGCCACGTACTCTCTCCCTCCCCGCTCCAAATACAAAGGAGTCTTTTGTGAGCACTTACCAGCAAGTCGTGGATCCCCTCTGGGGTTCGCTTGGCCTATCCGCCTTGTGTGCGGCGTTGCCGTTGCTTCTTCTGTTTGTCTTGTTGGGTGTCTTCCGTGTGAAAGCGGCAAAAGCTGCCCTGACAAGTCTGCTGCTATCAATTGTCTTGGCCACCATGGTTTGGCAGATGCCCTTGGATCAGGCTCTTAGCGCCACTGCCGCCGGCGCCTTTTACGGCCTGTTCCCGATTCTGTGGATCCTGGTGAACGCCCTGTGGATCTACAAGCTCACCGTGGCCACTCCGTGGTTCGATGCCCTCGGCCGGACCATCCGGTCCATTTCCAACGACCTGCGCATCCTCTCCATCCTGATTGCGTTTTGCTTCGGTGCGCTGCTGGAGTCCCTGGCTGGTTTCGGTGCACCGGTGGCGATCACCGCGGCGATGCTGATGGCCGCCGGCATGAAACCGCTCAAGTCCGCCGTTGTCTCGCTCCTTGCCAACACAGCCCCGGTGGCCTTCGGTGCCATGGCTGCTCCCATCATTGCCCTGAACGGGGTCACCGGCCTGCCCTTGCACGATCTGTCCTC
>NZ_JBFTKK010000024.1:0-67949 GCF_056395905.1 Arthrobacter sp. 05T444 | reverse complement strand
GAGGACAGATCGTGCAAGGGCAGGCCGGTGACCCCGTTCAGGGCAATGATGGGAGCAGCCATGGCACCGAAGGCCACCGGGGCTGTGTTGGCAAGGAGCGAGACAACGGCGGACTTGAGCGGTTTCATGCCGGCGGCCATCAGCATCGCAGCGGAAATAGCCACGGGTGCGCCGAATCCGGCAAGGGATTCAAGCAAGGCGCCGAAGCAAAACGCAATCAGGATGGAGAGGATGCGCAGGTCGTTGGAAATGGACCGGATGGTCCGGCCGAGGACTTCGAACCAGGGCGTGGCCACGGTGAGCTTGTAGATCCACAGGGCGTTCACCAGGATCCACAGAATGGGGAAGAGGCCGTAGAAGATTCCCGCGGCGGTTGCGCTTAGCGCTTGGTCGAGGGGCATGCGCCAGCCGAGGACGGCGAGGAGCAGGGACAGGACCAGGCTGGCTGCGGCCGCCTTGGCTGCCTTGACCCGAAAGACGCCCAACGCGACGAAGAGAAGGACCAGGGGAAGGGCCGCGCACAGGGCCGAGAGCAAGAGGGATCCGGCGATGGGGTCGAGGATCTGCTGAAACATGAGTCTCCAGATTGTGTGAGGCGTCACATCGGTGTGAGCGCCCAACGATTGTCTAACAAGTACACATGCCAGTCAAGGCCACAAGATCTTATTGTCTGGCAAGATTAAGAAAAAGGGTTCGCCCAGAAACGGAGTCCAGTGTCCGGCCGTATTGCAGCTGTGTCGATCGTAGAGGCGATCGCCTCGGACCTCAGGGTCCGGATTTTTGCAGGGGACCTCGGGTCTTCCCAGGCCCTCACCGAGACCGACATCGCCTCCTCTTACGAGGTAGCCAGGCCCACTGCCAAAGCTGCCATCGAGAAGCTTGTAGCCGAGGGACTGCTGGTCCGGGGCGTGCACAAGACCGCGCGAGTTGCCGACCTGGGGCCGGAATCCGTCCGCGACATTTATATCGCCCGGGCCTACATGGAGAGTGAAGTGCTCCGCAGGCTGGCATCCACCCGGACGGTGCCGGCGGCCGCTGTGCAGGCCAACAACGACATAGCTGCGTTGAATACTGGTGCGCCCTTGGACGTCGTGGAGCCGGACATGCGGTTCCACACTAGCCTGATCGACGCCGTCGGAAATGAACGCATCAGCAAGATGTACCTGTCATTGGTGGGGGAAGTCCGCCTGTGCATGTCCCGGGTGCAGTCACTGCACCTTCTGGACACAGCCCTGATCCAAGCCGAGCACCAGAGGCTCCTGGAACTAATCGAGGAAGGCCGCGGTGACGAAGCCGCCCGGCTGCTCGACGTCCATCTTGGGCGCGCCCGTGAACGGCTGGTCGCTGCTATGGGCGGCGAGGCGGGACCCGAAGCCCAGTTGCCGTCCGACCTGGTGGCGGAGTAGAGAGCCTCGCAACCCCTACGCCGACGGGGTCGCGGCTGCCGGAAGCAGCTTGGTTCGAATAAGGTGAAGAGCGCCGACCATCCGGCGGTCGTGGACGTCTTTAGCGGCACGAAGTCCTAGCAGTTCCGCTGTGACTATCAGGCTGTCGATTGTTGCATTGGGCCGCGATGTTCCCACATAGCTCCGAAGTTCAGCGTCCCCTGATGTCCGATTGCTACCCCCATTCACGGCTTCATTCTCCACCAGCGTTTGAAAACAAGCTGGGGAGTGCCTGCAAGCGGGGCTGTGCGTGACACCGAGTTTGCCTCCGTTAGGGTCTCAAGTAGGCGAGGATGACAGGCGGGGCATCCGGAAACGCCGCTGACAGGAGTGATTACGTCAACCCGATACGCCGTCATTTGAAGTCGTGCTCTAGCGGTTCTCGGCGGCCTCGAAGCCTGCCCGTCGTCGGAGGTGGCGCCGTACGCTCACCGGTCAAGGCGGGGCGGCGGAATTTCCCCTGATCCTCTGAGGACCAGCTCGCTGGGAACAATGTGGGTCCGCGGTTCCTGCCGGTCTCCGTTGAGCCGGGCCAGAATGCGTTTTGCGGCGACTCGGCCGATGTGCTCGGGGTGCTGGGCGACAACCGTTATGCCGGGGTCCAACATGTCCGAGAGGGTGAAGTCGCCGAACCCGACCAGGGCCACAGCCTTGCTCAGCCCCAGCTCCTTCAAAGCCTGCATGACACCGAAGGTGACCAGAATCTGTGCAGAGAAAATGGCAGTCGGCGGGTCATCGCCGGTCAGGAGTTCTCTGGCAGTGGTCCGGGCGGATTCCCCTCCACGAAGTCCTTCCAGGAAAGGAACGGTGCCGGTGGAAATACCTGCGCGTCCCAGCTCCTCGACAAACCCGCGCCGTCGCTCCCGGGCCGTCTGGATATCGGTGCGGCCCCCCAGATATGCGAGCCTGGTGTGCCCTTGGGAAATGAGGTGTGCGGCGGCCCTGGCCGCGCCCACAGCGTTATCGCTTACCACTGCATCGGCGTCGACACCGACTGGTTCCCTGTCGATGAAGACCATCGGAAGGTCCCTGGAATTTTCCGGCACCAGGTACCCCTGGCTCTTGGCGATCGGGGTCAGAACCAGCCCATCCACGCGCCTCCGAAGAAACGCAGTGACCAGCGCCTCTTCCCGTGCAGCGTCATCATCCAGGCTTGCCGACAGGACCGCTATGCCGTGGGTTGCAAGGACATCCGCCAGAGCCCGGTGGATCTGTCCATGAAACGGGTTAGCAACGCTGGGAAGCAGCAGACCGATGGATAGTGTCTCCCGGCCCGCCCGCCGCAGGCTCCGGGCTGCCATGTCCAGCTGGTAGTGCAGCCGCTGCGCGGCCTCCAGCACTTTCTGGCGGGTTGCATCGGAAACACCGGGCTCATCATTGATGACGCGGGAAACGGTTTTGATGCCCACACCAGCCAAGGCAGCCACATCCCGCATCGTTGGCCTGGCTGTTCCCCCCGCCCCGGAATAGGCCTTTGCGCCGCGGTCAATGCTTTCATTTGCGTCGGCCATTGGCGCTGCCGTCTGGTTCACCGTACGTACTTGTAATTTGACGGGCCCATGAATGCTTCGCTGCTCAGCTCCTGTGCCCAGGGGGGATCGGCGCCGGGCCTGGAGCAGGTGATGGCCGCGGCCCTGTTGGCGTAGTCAAGCAGGTTCCGAAGTTCTTGGGGAGAAAGATCCCTCAATTTGTTCCGGGCGTCGGCGCCGAGAAGGTTCCTCATGTCCAGCCAAGCAAGCAGTCCGGCCATGAAGGAATCGCCGGCCCCGACGGTATCAGCCACCTCAACCTTCCGGGCCGGCAACCGTACCACCGTCTGGCCGGTGGCTATGGCCGGACCGACTGCGCCGCAGGTGATGGCCACCATGGCTGGTCCCAGCTCAAGCCATGCCTCCACGGTCTGATCAAGCGTCCTGTACGGGTACAGCCATTCCAGGTCCTCGTCGCTGGCCTTGACGAGATCGCTCGCCGCGACGAAACGCTCGACGTCCCGGCGGGTGTGGTCAGCATCCCCGCTGATCGCGGGTCGGCAGTTCGGGTCGTAGCTGATCGTGGCATGTCTGCGGGCAGCTTCTACGAGCGTGTAGGCAGTGTCGCAGCCCGGAGTGAGGACAGTGGCGATCGAACCAGTGTGGACATGGTGGGAGCTCTCGACTGCTGACAGTGCTGGAAGGGAGTCGCCGTCGAGGTCCCAGCTGATGTCAAAGCTATAGCGGGCGGCTCCAGCACGGTCGAGCGTGGCCATAGCAACGCTCGTCGGGGCAGACCCGCCGACGAGGGCGGCTACCCCATTGGAGATCAGGTGGTCCTCAACCATCCGCCCGTATCGGTCCTCCGCGTAATGCGTAACCAAGTTGGTCGTCATGCCCAGGCGTGCACAGCCGATCGCAACGTTTAGGGGGCTTCCGCCCGGGCGTGTGAGGGCCTCGGTTCCCGCTTCGTATGGGTTACTGATGATGTCCACGAGTGATTCGCCGATGACGGTCAGTTGGCGGGCATGGAGTGGAGTGGGCGGCATTGTGGTTCCTTTCAGGATGGGGCGGCCCGTGCTGGCGGGAGGATTCGTCATCTTCCGTGGTCAGTTCCCCTATTGCCATTCGTGCATTGCTGGTGTCGGCCAATGTGTCGTCGCGCTGGCGGGTTGCCAAGGGCCGAGGGTGGCGATACAGCCGCGGGCGCACAGGAGTCCTGGGGGTCTCCCCCCCCCCCCCCGCTGGCGAGGAGCCCATTTCGTCTTGAGAAACGGGTACCATGCCTTGACGATTCATGCCCGGTGGGCCGTGGGTGCAGTCTCTAATTGGTCGGCCACGTGCTCCCAGCTGTCGGTGAACATGCCGTAAGCGGTCTTAATCTGGACGCCTACCGGGAGTTCGGGGCACTCGTTCTCGCCGTTGGTTCCCCAGTTGACCCAGCCGGATTGGCGGCGCTGGACAATCTGGAAGGCTCCAGACGGTGCAGACGTCCACCAGATCATGGCTCTGTCGAGTTCCGAGTGGAATTCTGCGGTCTTAGATGCTGGTCCCGGGAAGATGGTTTCGTGAGGCAGGGCTGAGACGTCGACGGGCGCTTCGGTGATGGCCCACTGGCGGTCGGGCAGATCCGCGAGCACGTGTGAGTCTGCCCGGACCCGGGCGAGGCGCTTGCGGATCTCATTGTTGTCCAAGGCGCCTTCCCAACTGCTGAAGAGGCGCCAGTAGAGGTCCCAGTGGGCGGCTTCAATATTGCCGCTGAGTTGGCGGCGGAATTCCTCGAATTTTGCGGTGTTTGAGGTTGAGGTGACGATGGTTTCGTCGACCATTTTTGCGAGTTCGGCCGCGTAAGGGTCCCCGGCGCGGTATCGGGTGCCGCCGTATGCTTGGAAGCGGTCGAAGACGACGTCGCCCTGGCCGGCCTCAAATTCATCGCCGACGGTGATTTTGTTGGTTATTGAGCGCCCGTTGATGACGGTCTGGAAGTCGTCCACACGGTAGCTGCGCGTGAAGTACGGGGTGCCGTGGGTGAATTTCCAGTCGATGGAAAATGTCTTGCCTTTGAGTTCATCGAGCAAGCCGTCCGGGATGGTGCCGTTCATCCGGTAGTGGTGCAGGACCGGGCCTCGTTCAATGATTTCGATGTCGACGGTGGTGTGCTCCGGCGGGTTGATGAGGCCATTCTCGGGTGTGAAGAAGGGCCCGTAGAAGCCGCCGATGGCGTTGTTGCCCGAGGGCAGCAGATCAATGCCTTCCTTCAGGGTTGCGAAGTGGCGCAGGCCCCATTTGGAAGAGCCCGTGCCCTCGGCCGTCCCTGAACACATTTCAAGGTCAAAGTATCCGGTGTCGAGGCGGACAAAGGCGTCGGGTTCAACGGGTTCCCGTTCCGTGATTCCCTCAACGTGTCGAGTTGCCGGCCCGGTCAGCGTGAGTTCGACGCTTCCCTCAAAGGTCGCGACCGTGATGAAGCTTGTCTTGCCGGGCACAGGGTTGGCGCGCAGTCGCTGGCAGGTGAGGGTTTCTCCGGTGTTGGTGGTCGCCGTCCAGAGGTCCTCCTGCAGTTCAGAGTCGACGGTGAAGGTCACAGGTTCGTTGGTCCGGCGGCCGGGAAGGGTGTCCTTCAGGACGATGGTGGGCAAAGCCACGGGCGTTCCTCTCGGTTGATTTGGGGTGCGGGCTGCCTGCCCCACCTTGCTCCCGTAAAAGCCGGGTTTGGTGGCGGGCTGGGCAGGGGTAGCTGTTCTGCTGCGTGGGGAGTAGGTTTATGCCGGTGTCTGGGCGGCGATGGCCCGGGACCACGGCATGCGGAGCGTGCGCTGTTTCAGGCTGTCGATGGCCACTGCCAGGATGATGACGAGGCCCTTGATCAGCAGCTGGGTGAAGAACTGGACGTTCATCAGGATCAGGCCTGTGCTCAGGACGCCGAGAATGACCGAACCGATCAGGGTGCCGTAGATCCGGCCTCGTCCGCCGACAAGACTGGTGCCGCCCAGGACGACTGCGGCAATGGCATCGAGCTCGTAGCCGGTGCCGGCCGTGGGCTGGGCCGAGACTACCCGGGCGGAGAAGATGACGCCTGCGAGCCCGGCGCAGGCCCCGGCGATGACGTAGACGGAGGTGAGGACGCGCTTGACGTTGATGCCGGCGAGTCTGGCCGCCTCGGCGTTGCCGCCAACGGCGTATACGTGCCGGCCGTAGCGTGTGCGCTCCAGGACGAACCAGGCCACGATGTAGACGATGACCATGATCACCACGGGGACCGGTATCCCGGCCATGTACCCGTTGCCGACATCCCGGAAATTGAGGGTGTTGGAGACGATGGGCTGCCCGTCGGTCATGGTGTACGCCGCGCCGCGCAGGAATGTCATGGTGCCGAGGGTGACGATGAAGGCGGCCAATGACAGGTAGGCGCTGAGCATGCCGTTGATCAGTCCGGCGGCGGCCCCGGTGAGGACGCCGACCAGGATCGCGACGGGTGCAGGCAGTCCGGCAATGCCGGTCATGACCGATGCGACGCCCGCGACGGCCAGGATGGAGCCGACGGAGAGGTCGATGCCGGCGGCGAGAATGACGAATGTCATTCCGGCGGCGAGAATCGCGTTGATCGAGATGGACCGGGCGATGTTGAGCAGGTTGTTGACACTCGCGAAATTTGGCGCGATGACTACCATCAGCGCCACGAGTGCGACCAGGACGACGAGGATGCCGACGCGGTCCCACCAGTACGCGAAGTCGAAGCCGCGACGGGGCGGCGGTGCTGCTTCTGGCCGGACGTCGGCGTCCTGTGGGTTGAGGGCCTTGTTAGTCATGGAATTCTCCGTTTGTCTGTGCTGCAGTACCGGTCGCGTGGGACATAACGTCCTCTTCGCTGGCGGTGCGGGAGTTTAGTTCGTGGACGATCCGGCCGGAGCGCATCACGAGGAGCCGGTCGCTGATGCCGATCGCTTCGGGGAGATCCGATGAGATGACCAGGATTGCTTTGCCGGCCCTGGCCAGGTCATTGATGACTTCGTAGATTTCGCTCTTCGCTCCGATGTCCACACCTCTAGTGGGCTCGTCGAGTATGAGCACGTCGGATTTGCGCATCAGCCAGCGGGCCAGGACCGCTTTTTGTTGGTTGCCGCCCGAAAGTGCGCTGACCGGCAGGCGCAGCGCGTTCTGCCGCAGATGGAGGCGTTCCATCTGCTTTTTCACCGCAGTCCGGATTTTGGTCCGCTGGAGCACCCCGGCGTTGACGTGGCTGCCCAGGGAGCTGACGGCGATGTTGTCCTCCACGGTATGGGACACGAACAATGCCTGGTCTTTGCGGTCCTCGGGAACCATGGCGATTCCCCGGGCGATCGCCTGGGCAGGGCTCGACGCCGATGCCGCCTTGCCCTGGACGGTGACCGTTCCGCCGCGGGACCGGTCCGCACCGAAGATCATCCGTGCAGTTTCGGTGCGCCCGGCCCCGATCAGCCCGGAAAGAGCGACCACTTCGCCTGAGCGTACGTGGAAACTGACCGGCCCGATGCCGGCTCCGTCGGTGAGCTCCTTGACGTCCAGCATGACGTCTCCTGGGCTGTGCCGGTCGTGGTGGTATAGGTCATCGAGGTTGCGTCCGACCATCATCCGTACGACGTCGGGCGGGCTGATCTCGTTCTTTTCCCGGGTGCCGACGTATGTCCCGTCGCGGAAGACGGTGACCCGGTCGGCAAGTTCCCAGACTTCCTCCATGCGGTGAGAGATGTAGACGAGGCCGACTCCGGAGGCGCGCAGTTCGTTGATGATCGCGAAAAGGTGGAGGGTTTCGGTGCGTGAGAGAGCCGCCGTTGGCTCATCGAGGACGAGGATTCTGGCGTTCTCGCTGACGGCCCGGGCGATTTCAACCATCTGTTGCATGCCGATGCTGAGCTCGCCGAGCTCTCGGCGGGGGTCGACCCGTGCGCCGACCCGGGCGAGCTTTTCCCGGGCTTGGGAGATCATGGCGCGCCGGTCCAGTGCTCCGAACCGGGTTACCGGTTCACGTCCGAGGGCCAGGTTTTCCGCTACTGTCATCGCCGGAACGGTGTTCAGCTCCTGGTGGATGATGGCGATGCCATGGGACACGGCCTCCTGCGGGGTGCGGATGTCGACTTCGTTGCCGTCCATCAGGATGCGGCCCGAATCGCGGGCAACGTTCCCGGCCAGGACCTTCATCAGGGTGGATTTTCCGGCGCCGTTCTCGCCCATCAGGGCGTGGACTTCACCGGCACGGAGGTCGAATTGGACTTTGTTCAGCGCCAGCGTGGCGGCAAAGCGTTTGGTGATGCCTTCGAGCTGTAGCAGCGGCTGGGGGGAGGGTGTTGTGGTCATGGTGGCCTATTTTCGGTCCGGCTGTGTGGGGCGGCTGCGGGAGTTCAGCGGCCCCACACAGGATGGTGGAGCGTTACCAGCCCTTGTATTGGCTAACGGTGTCCCGGGTCACCAGTTCACTCGGAATCAGGATCGTGGTCTCCGTCGGGGGCTTGTTGTCGATGATGTTCTGGGCGACCTCGACGGCCTTGCGGACCATCTCGGCGGGGTTCTGCGTAGCGGTCCCGATGAAGGGCGATCCGGCCTGCTTGAGTTCGGCCACGGACTCCGGGCTTCCGTCCACGCCGGTGACCTTAACGGTGCCGGCCTTGTGGGCCTGCTGGACCGCCAGCACAGCGCCGAGGGCCGAAGGGTCGTTCATGCCGAAGATTCCCTGAACATCCGGGGTGGCGGTGAGCATGTCGGTGGTCACGGCAAGTCCGGAGGCACGGTCGTTCTTTGAGGCCTGCTGACCGACAACCTTGATGTTGGAGAATTTCTTCACGACGTTCTTGCAGCCGGTGATCCGGTCCCGGATCGTCTGGAGCGGGGTTCCGTCCACCATGAGAACGTTGCCCTTGCCGCCCATCTGCTCGAACAGGTACTGGCAGGATTTTTCGCCGGCCTGGACGGCGTTGGTCATCACCACTGCATCGGCGCTCTTGGCCGGGGTGTCCACGGCGATGACGATGATTCCGGCCTGCTTCGCCCGTTCAATCGCCGGCTGGATGCCGCTTTCATCCACGGCGCTGATGACGATCAGGTTCATGCCTTGTTGAATGAAGGTGTCGATCTGGGAATTCTGGTTAGCCAGGTCAAGCTGTGCGTCCTGGGTATTGGACGTCGCTCCGATCTTCGCGGCGGCTTCCTTGGCTCCCTTGTCCATGGCCGAAAAGAAGGGGTTGGACATGTCCTGGACCATGAGCCCGATTTTCTCGATTTTCTTCGGCTTATTGGCAGCGGGCTGCGCGTCGCCGGAGCTGCAGGCCGTCAGGCTGAGCGCGGCCAGTGCTGCGCTGGCGGCGAAGATTGCGGATTTCTTGGCGAGTTGATTCATTGTCGGATCTCCTTTGAACCGGAACCTGCCGGCCGTCGTGGCCGGTCAGGTCGGTGAAATAATTGGTAGGTGTTGTGCCGGCTCTCTTTTGGGGCCGGGATCTTTCGGTTCGGCGTGACCATGATTACCGTCGTCGGGGTCATCTTTTGTCGAACCAGGTTTGCCTCAGCAGCCGCAGGACCGCCGCACGATCAGGTCGGCGCTCACCTCCCGCCGGTCCTCGGGGCGGTAGTCGGGTGTAGGAGGCACACCGCGCCGTTCGGCATCGATTTGTCCGTCAAGGATTCGGGTCAGCGTCTGGGCGGCGAGAACGCCGATGGATTCGCTGTCCTCATCCACCACCGTCAGCGGCGGATCCAGCAAGGGGGCCCAGGCAAATTCGTCAAAGGCAATGAGTGCCACCTGATCGGGAACAGCGATCCCGCGTTGCTGGAGCACGGTGAGGACACCGTGGAGCAGGGGGTTGTTTCCCGCAATGATCGCCCTCGGCAGGGCCTGTCCGGAAGCATCCAGGTAGGCCCATAGCGACCGATGCGCCGATTCGGAGTCGTTTTCGGTCTCCAGCACCCGAAGTGAAGCGCCGTGCTTGGCGGCAGCCTCGCGAAGGCCGCGCTCCCGCTCTGCACGGGTGGACCAGCGGCCCGGATAGGCCAGGAAAAGCCAGTCCGTATAGCCGTGCTGGGCCAGGTGTGCTCCGGCTTTCATGCTGGCCGCAAAGTTGTCGGTCAGGATGCTCGGAACTCGAGTCGCGTCCACCGGTGGTGCCGAGTCCACGAACACCACCGGGATGTCCCAGCTTTCGAGGAGTTTGATGTTTTCCGTGCTCAACGTCAGTGTCGTGATGATGCCGGCAGTCCGCGACTGGATCAGGTCCTGAACAGTGGCATCTTCCACCTCGGCCGTGTAGACGCCCTCCGCGGCGATGTCTGCCACGACGGCATTGCGGTTGGATCCGCGCAGGACCCGCTGGATGCCCTTCATGAGGTCCAGGTAGTAGTAGTTCGAGGTACTCGCCGTAATGACGGCGATGGAACTGCGCGTTTTCTTGCGGAGTTCCTGCGCAGCGCGGTGCGGAACGTAACCAAGCTCCCGGGCCGCCTTCAACACGAGCTTCCGGCTCGCGTCCGAGACATCCGCGCCGTTGCTCAACGCCCGGGAAACCGTGTAGGAAGACAGGCCCGTCACTTCGCTCAGGTCCCGCAACGTGGGTTTCTTTGCCACTTGATGGATCGCCTCCTAATCGTTTAGGGGAAGGGTCGGCGAAATCTCGTTCGCGTTACCTAAAGGATTAGGGTCAACGATAATGTGATTATGCGCACACGTCAAGAAGCCGTCATTCACGAAGGCCGCACAGGCCGCAGCGGGGGCTGAAAGCAAGCTGGGGGCCCGTTCAGCCCGGGAGCTTTACGGAAGACCGGTTATCGGCGCCTCCCGGGATTCCTCCACGTGCCCTAACCGATGCGGTTCCCACCCTGCATGGCGGGCAATTGGCTGCGGCTGCATGCAGCAACTTGCGCCAAGGAGCCAATGTCCGCGGCGATCAAGGCGGAGTTGGCCGGGCGTCTGATCCGCGGAAGGTCGCCGATCGGCGCAAACGTATCACGAGTGCTCATGCTGGCAGGGTGTCGAATTCCGCCGTGACGCTGTGACGCTGTGGCGCGGGAAGCAGAGCAGCACCTCCCGGCCCACCACTCGCCGTCGTAGTACATGGAAAACACGGCGCAATGTTTCGAGCCCCGCCGTAGTCTGTTTAGATGCCTCGTTTTGCGCTTGATATTGAGTCCGTTCCCCGCCCCGTCCGTTCGCAGGAGCTGCTGGATGCCGTGAACCACCGGCTCGTCATTGCCGATGGGGCGATGGGCACCATGCTGCAGGGGCGCGAGCTGTCGCTCGAGGACGACTTCCTGGGGCTGGAAGGCTGCAACGAGATCCTCAACGCCACTCGGCCGGATGTCCTCGCGGACATTCATGACGCCTACTTCGCGGTGGGCATCGATGCAGTCGAAACCAACACCTTCGGCGCCAACTGGTCCAACCTCTCGGACTACGGCATCGACGACCGGATCGAAGAGCTTGCGCGCAAGGGCGCGGAGATCGCCCGCGAACGTGCGGAAGCAGCAGAAAAAGCAGACGGACGGATGCGCTGGGTCCTGGGCTCCATGGGGCCGGGCACCAAGCTCCCCAGCCTCGGCCACACCACCTACGACTACCTCAAGCAGACCTTCGCCCTGCAGGCCGAGGGCCTCATCGACGGGGGAGCGGATGCCTTCCTCATCGAAACCAGCCAGGACCTCCTTCAGACCAAAGCCGCGGTCAACGGCTGCAAGCAGGCGATCGTGTCCCGCGGCATCCGGCTCCCGATCTTCGTCGAGGTGACCGTCGAAACCACCGGAACCATGCTGATGGGATCCGAGATCGGCGCGGCCCTCACCGCGCTCGAGCCGCTCGGCGTCGACGCCATCGGCCTGAACTGCGCCACCGGGCCGGACGAGATGAGCGAGCACCTGCGCCACCTGGCGAAGCAGTCCTCCGTGGCAATCGCCTGCATGCCCAACGCCGGCCTGCCCGTCCTCGGTGCCAACGGCGCGCACTATCCGCTCTCACCCACCGAACTCGCCACCGCGCACGAGCAGTTCGTGCGGGAATTCGGCCTGGGCCTGGTGGGCGGATGTTGCGGTACGACGCCGGAGCACATGGCCGCCGTCGTCGAACGTCTTGCGCCCTTGCGCGCCAGCGCCGCTGTCACCAGCGGCGGGAGGGGCGCCGACGGCAGCCGCGTTCCCACCGAGCGTGAAGCGGGCATCGCTTCCCTCTACCACCATGTGAATTTCGACCAGGAGTCCGCGTACCTCGCCATTGGCGAGCGCACCAACGCGAACGGTTCGAAGGCGTTCCGCCAGGCGATGCTCGAAGAGCGCTGGGACGACTGCGTCGACATCGCCCGCGAGCAGGTCCGTGTGGGCGCGCACCTACTCGACGTCTGCATCGACTACGTGGGGCGCGACGGCGTGGCCGACATCAAGGAGGTCGTCTCACGATTCGCGTCGGCCTCCACGCTCCCGCTCGTCATCGACTCCACCGAACCGCCCGTCCTGCAGGCCGGGCTCGAACACATCGGCGGACGCCCGGTGGTCAACTCCGTCAACTATGAGGACGGCGACGGCCCGAACAGCCGCTTCGCGCGCATCATGCCGCTGGTGAAGGAACACGGCACCGCCGTGATCGCCCTGACCATCGACGAGCACGGCCAGGCACGCACCACCGAGGGCAAGGTGGCCATCGCCTCGCGCCTCGTCGACGCCCTGGTGGGCGAATGGGGGATGCGCGTCGAGGACATCATCGTCGACGCCCTGACCTTCCC
This sequence comes from Arthrobacter sp. 05T444, assembly GCF_056395905.1. Lineage (NCBI taxonomy): Bacteria > Bacillati > Actinomycetota > Actinomycetes > Micrococcales > Micrococcaceae > Arthrobacter > Arthrobacter sp. 05T444. Next base: position 55,304 of record NZ_JBFTKK010000024.1, on the reverse strand, counting down.
CATCGCCACCGGCCAGGAAGAAACCCGCCGGGACGCCATCGAAACCATCGAAGCCATCCGCCAGATCACCGCGAAGTACCCCGGCATCAACACAACACTCGGCGTCTCCAACGTGTCCTTCGGCCTGAACCCGGCAGCGCGCATGGCCTTGAACTCGGTGTTCCTGCACGAGGCCGTGCAGGCCGGCCTGACCAGCGGCATCATCGACGCCGCCAAGATCGTGCCGCTCGCTTCACTGCCGGAGGAACAGCGCAAGGTGGCCCTGGACCTCGTCTGGGACCGCCGCGAATACGACGCCGACGGCAACCTCACGTACGACCCGCTGGCCAGCATGCTGGACCTGTTCGCCGGCGTCGACACCGCAGCGCTGAAGGACCAGCGCGCCGCAGAACTCGCGGCGCTGCCCACCGGCGAGCGCCTGGAGCGGCGCATCATCGACGGCGAAGGAAAGGGCCTTGAAGAGGACCTGGACCTGGCCCGCGCCGAGGGCATGACCCCGCTCGGCATCATCAACGACTACCTGCTCGAGGGCATGAAGGTGGTGGGCGAGCGCTTCGGAGCCGGCGAGATGCAGCTGCCCTTCGTGCTGCAATCCGCCGAGGTGATGAAGACCGCGGTGGCGCTGCTCGAGCCGCACATGGAGAAATCGGATGCCTCGGGCAAGGGCACCATGGTGATCGCCACGGTGCGCGGCGATGTGCATGACATCGGCAAGAACCTGGTGGACATCATCCTCACCAACAACGGCTACAAAGTGATCAACCTCGGCATCAAGCAGCCGATCGCCGACATCATCGCCGCGGCCGAGGAACACAACGCGGACGTGATCGGCATGTCCGGCCTGCTCGTGAAGTCCACCGTCGTGATGAAGGAGAACCTTGCGGAGCTGCAGTCCCGTGGCCTGGCCAAGAAGTGGCCGATCATCCTCGGCGGCGCAGCCCTCACCCGCGCCTACGTCGAGCAGGACCTGGCGGGGCAGTTTGAGGGAGAGGTCCGCTACGCGAAGGACGCCTTCGAGGGCCTGTCCCTCATGGAGCCGCTGGTGCAGGTGGCCCGCGGCGCCGACCCTGCAGAGGCGGGCCTGCCCGCGCTGAAGAAGCGGATCCACCGAAAGGGCGGGACGCTCACCCTGACTGAGCCGGAGGCTATGCCCGGCCGTTCCGACGTCGCCGCCGACAATCACGTGCCTTCGCCGCCGTTTTGGGGCACCCGCATCGTGCGCGGAGTCTCGCTCCACGACTTCGGGGCGTTCCTCGACGAGCGCGCCACGTTCATGGGGCAGTGGGGGCTCAAGCCGGGCCGCGGCGAGGACGGCGCCTCCTATGAGGAACTGGTGGAACGCGAGGGCCGGCCCCGCCTGCGGTACTGGATGGACCGCATCCTCGGCGAGGGAATGCTTGACGCGTCCGTCGCGTACGGCTACTTCCCGGTGGTTTCCGAGGGGGAACAGGTGGTGGTGCTGCACCACGGGGAGGACCGCGACGGCGTCCTCGGCACCGCAGGCCTGCTCGCCCCCGACGGCGGCTCAGGCGGTCCGCTCGGCACCGAGCGGCTGCGGTTCGACTTCCCGCGCCAGCGCCGCGACCGGCACCTGTGCCTCGCCGACTTCGTGCGCTCGCGCGAATCGGGGCAGGTGGACGTCCTGCCGGTGCAGCTGGTCACCGCCGGCGGCAATGTCGACCAGGTGACTGCCAAGCTCTTCGCCGGCGACCACTACCGCGACTACTACGAGCTCAACGGCCTGGTCATGCAGCTCACCGAGGCGCTCGCGGAATTCTGGCATGCACGCATCCGCTCGGAGCTCGGTTTTGCGGCCGAGGAGCCGAAGGACAAGGCCGGCCTGTTCAAGCTCGACTACCGCGGTGCGCGGTTCTCGCTCGGCTACCCCGCGTGCCCGGACATGGAGGACCGCCGCAAGGTAACGGAACTGCTGCGTCCCGAGCGGATGGGCGTGGTCCTGAGCGATGAGCTGATGCTGCACCCCGAACAGTCCACCGATGCGTTCGTGTTCCACCACCCGGAGGCGAAGTACTTCAAGGTGTGAGTTGGTGTCGGTCCCTGCCCTGCGTCGATGGAGCCTGGGTGGAATGAGCCTGCCCGGCCTGCCTGTCCAGGCTGGAGACCGGCTTCACTCGCCGGAGTGCGGCGAGAATGGCCCGCCCCACGACGGCGATTCCGACGATCGTGGTGATGGCACGCAAGGTGTCCCAGCCCGCCGTCGACGTCACCAGCGAGTAGAGCAGGAAGCTGCTGAGGTTGGTGCCCAGCGGCGCGCCCGGCACGTAGGAGATGCCGGTGCCGGCGCCCACCGCGAAGGGCCAGAACCACAGGTTGGTCAGCAGGCCGAACAGGTAGGACGCCAGGATGCCGTAGCCGCACAGCATCCACAGTTCGGCTTTGCCCCGCACCCGCCGGGGAAGCAAGCCGGCCCCCGCGCCCACCCACGCGCAGGCGAAGATCTGGAACGGTGTCCACGGCCCGATGCCACCCCACAAGGCGCTTGAGAGGGCGATGGTGGCGGCGCCGAGGAGCATGCCGAAACGGGCACCGAACGCCCGGCCGGCCAAGATCAGCAGGATAAAGACTGCCTCCACGCCGCCGACGCCGGTGCTCGCCACCCGCACCGCGGAACCTACGGCGGCCAGGACGCCGAGCAACGCCACCGTGTGTGCGGAACGGACCGACCCGTCCATGCAGACAACGACGGCGACGGCGGCGAGCGGCGCAATGGCCAGCGCCGCGTACGGGAGGGCCGCGGCGGCATCCTCCGGAAGGGCCGCCGCCAGCAAAGGCCAGCAGAATGCTGCGAGAGCCAGAAGGTTTGCAGCTGCGAGAACTGCCAGCTCGACGCCCCGCGGCATCCGGATGCGGCGCCGTCTTTCCGCTCCCGGGGAGTCTGCTGGTTCGATGGCCCGCGGCCTTGGTCCGGTACCCGCTTGCCGGGAAAGCGGGAGGGGCGGTTCAGGTGCATTGGCCGGCACAGAAGAGGGCACGACGCCGTCACTCATCTGCAGGATCCGGGCGCCGAGGCCGTGGGCAAAGTCGAGGTCGTGGGTGGCGATCAAGACCGCCGCTCCGTCGTCCGCTGCCGCCCGCAGCGCTGCCGACACTGCTGTGCGCGCCGCAGGATCGAGTCCGCGAGTGGGCTCATCGATCAGGAGTACCTGGGGGTCGTCCATGGTCTGCAGCGCGATGGCAAGGATCCTGCGCTCTCCTGCAGAGAGATCCCGCGGATGCTCATGTCCAATGGGAATCCGGACGTCTCCCCGCAAACGGGCAAGACGAGATGCCGCGGCGCAAAGCGTGGGCTGTCCGCCGTTCTTTCGGCGCGTAAGGCGCCGATCCGCCGCGAGGAGCTCTGCTGCCACCGTATCCCTGGTGAAGAGGTCATCCGAGGCGTCCGGGACGAGGGCGACGCGGCCGCCGTCGACCGTTCCGCCGTCGACAGTGCCTTCACCGGCTGTACCCTCACCCAGTGCGAGCGCCACAAGGAGGGACGACTTTCCGGCCCCGTTCGGCCCCACCAGGGCCACCACTTCACATCGGTGCAGGGTCAGGGATGCGTCGCGCACGAGCGACGTGCCCTTGCGGTGCACCGCGAGATTTGTCGCAGTCAGGACGGGCACGTGCCCGGTATCTGCAACGGGCGTTGGATGCGCAACCGTCGGGGAAGCGGATGGTGCAGCACCCGGCACCAGGGCGCCGTCGTCGATGGTCCACCACGAGTCGGCAACCGGGACGAGCCGCTCCGCCCGGTGCTCCGCCACGATGACGCAGACACCGTCGTCGCGGGCGAGGGCGTTGAGCACGGCGATGACGTGTCCGCGTGCCGCGGTGTCAAGGTCGGCCAGTGGCTCGTCAACCAGGAGCAGGGCCGGATGCTCCACCACCGCGGCGGCAATGGCCACGAGCGTTGCCTCACCCGCCGAGAGGGTGCTGACATTCCGGTCCAGCAGCGCCGACACTCCGATATGCTGCGCGACCTCCAGGACCCGGGCCTTGGCGGTCGTGGATGTCATGCCGCGCAGCTCAAGTGCGAGGGCGATTTCGTCCCGGACCCGAGTGGTGGCGAAGGCGGCGCGGGGATTCTGTAATACGACGCCGACGACGCGGGCGGTATCGCGGGGCGGCGCAGTGGCACGGTCCGTTCCGGCGATGCTAACGGTGCCGGAAATTTCTCCACCGTCAACGTGTGAGAGCAGGCCGGCGATGCCTCGCAGGATGGTGGACTTGCCGGAGCCCGTCGGCCCGGTAATGACCGTTATTGACCCGCTCGACGGCGTGAACCCGGCGACGCGCACCTGCGCGTCGCCGATGCGGAACTGTGCGTCCCGGACCAGAAGCGGTGCCTCGGTACCGCGGCCGGGTTGATGGGCTGCCCGGCTCCCGAAGCCGCGCAACTCCAGGGCCGCGGCAACCCGGCCGGCGTGCTCAAGGGTGCGCTCGAGCACGGGCACAAGGGCGCGGGGTCCGAAGCGTTCGCCCCGCAACCGAAAGGCCAGGCGTACGGAGGCCACGGCGTCGGAGAGCGCCGGGAGTGCCGCCCAGGCCACCACGAGCGTCCGGGCCAATCCCTGCAGGGGGCCGCCGCGGGCCAGGTGCACGAAACCGCGGGCCACGTCCACCCAAGCGTTGAGCAGGCCGAAACCGAGGATCATCCCGGCAATCGGCAGGGCGGACAGGACCGCCTCCCGCAGGCCAGGCGCCGTTACCGGACCGAGGAGGACCACATGGGCGTACGGGGCGGGCAGCGGCACCGCCGGCAGACTGAACAGGACCGGCTCACCAATGCCGGCCCCGTTGAAAAGGATGCGGTAGATGACCCGCGCCGCGATGAAGACGGCGGCGAGAGCCGCCGCTGCGCGTAACGGCGCGGGTCGAAAGGTCATGCCGCGGGTGCGGCCGGTGCGCCGTCCACCGTGTAAAGCAGCTCGAGGCTCTGGCCGGGGCTCACCTTCAGGGTGGCGAGGCCTTCCTGCGCGTATGCCCAGGCGCCGGAGGCCGGCTTCACCCAGAGAGCCCAGTAGGCGAAGGCGGCGGGCATCTTGCCGCAGTCTTCCCGGTACGTGCCGCCCTTGTGGGCGATGTCGAAGTCCGCGGCGGGCACACCGTTCACGCGGCAAACCAGTTCCTTGGGATATTGGGCAGTGCCCTCAGTCTTCACCTTTGCCTCCTCGAGCACCTTGGAAGCGGGAGTCGCCGCGTCGACGGGCACGCAAACGGATGTGTCAGCGGCAGCCTGCTTCAGGGCGCCTGAATCGACGATGACCTTCACGCCGGCGCAGGGTCCGGCTGCGGCGCTGGATGAAGCCGTTGCCGTCGACGCCGGGGCAGAGGTAGTTGGCTGGGTGGCGACCGGCGTGGAACAGGCGGCGAGGGTAAACAGGAGACCTGCGGCGGCGAGGGAGCTCGCGGCGGCGGTGCGGATCTTAGTCAAAGTCACGTGTCAAGGGTAGGGCGTTGCATGTCCGGATCCGGATGCCGTCGCGTTGTGTGACGTTAGGTCTCTCATATGCGCGTGGGCCACCGACGCAAAAGGGCCGACGACGGCGCTCAGGTGAGTGCCGTCGTCGACCCTTCCGGGGGCGTTACTAAGCTTCCGACGCGGCCATCTTCACCGCCGGCGCATCCTCCGGGGCTTCGTACTGAGCGGCGCCGTACTGCGCGGCGCCCGACGACGGATGTGCTGCGACTGCCGCGGCGTGCTCGGCCAGCACCCCGGTCTGGTGGCGGATCTTCAGGCGGTAGAGCAGGGTCCCGCCAATGATCACGGCGGCCACGAAGATCACGCCGCCCCACTGCAGGTACCACTCGAACGGCGGCACCGAGTTGTAGATCTCCGGCCTCGGCCAGATGAGGTTCAGGGTCATGGCCCCGCCCCAGAGGACCGCCAGGATGTTCACCGGCAGTCCCCATTTGCCGGTACTGAATCCGGCTTCGGACTGCTCATCCCGCAGCGGCCACTGCTTCAGGAGCCGCTTGCGCAGCAGGGGAACCGTCACCAGGAGGTAGGACAGGTAGATCAGGACGATGCTGATGCTGGACAGGATGGTGAAGATGGCCGGCTGCATGACGTTGACCAGCAGCGGGATCACGGCCATGACACCGATCACGATCGCCGCGACCTTCGGGGTCCTGCGGACCGGATCCACCTTGCTGAGCTGCCGGCTGAACGGCAGGTTGTTGTCCCGGGCCATGGCGAACATCATGCGGATGGCAGCGGCGTGGACGGCCAGCGTGCAGACCACCACGGCAACCACGATGCATGCCAGGAACGCCTTGCCGAATGGTCCACCCAGAACGGAGAGCACGATGTGCTGGAGGCCGCCGTCGGCAGCCCCCACCTGCGGGTCGCCCAGGTCCGGTGCGGCCAGGATGCCGAAGAGCAGGATCAGCCCGCCCAGCAGGAACGAGGCAGTGACGGCGCGCAGGATGGCCTTGGGTGCCGTGCGCTTGGGGTCCTTCGTTTCCTCCCCGAGCGAGCTGGCGGTGTCGAAGCCGTACATGACGTAGCCGGACGCCATGGCGCCGATCAGGAAGACGCCGAAGAAGCCGAGATCGTGGCCCTCGCCGAAGCCGTTGGTTTCGAAAAAGACCTCCGGGCCGCGCACAACATGCCAGGCCAGCGCGAGGATCAGCAGGACGGCCGCGGTCAGCTCCACGAAGACGCCGATGCTGTTGATTCTGGTCATCAGCTTCACGCCGAACGCGTTGATGAGGGTGGAGATGGTGATCATGATGGTGGCCAGCACCACGCCATTCATGGCGAAGTCGTAGGGGCCGGTGCCGTCACCGACGAACTGGAAGCCGGACCAGAGCTGCGGCAGGGTGATCTGCAGGGCCAGCGCCACGGATCCGAGCGCCATGATGGAGGAGAGCAGGAGCAGCCAGCCCGCCAGCCAGGACGAGGTCCCCGACGCGAGGCGCTTGGCCCAGTTGTAGACCGATCCCGCAACGGGGTAGCGGCCGGCCAGCTCGGCGAAACAGAGCGCCACCATCAGCTGGCCGACGAAGACGATGGGCCAGGACCAGGCGTACGCCGGGCCGGCCATGGAAAAACCAAAATAGAACAGTTGGAAGACGCCGGTGAGGATGGAGATGTAGCTGACGCCTGCGGCGAAGCTGGCAAACTTGCCGATGCTCCGGTCCAGGGTCTGGGTGTAGCCAAATTCGTCCATGCCGCTTGAATCAATACTCTTGCTGGGTTCCAAAATGTGAACTCCTAAGTCAGAAAAGTACGCTCGATGCAACCCGCGGCCGCCATTGGATGCGGGTGAAATCAATAGCCTCCGGAACTTGCCTCTCAGGCGAAGGACGGACTGAGCTCCACCTCTTTCCTTACAGCGCCACCGGTGTGGCCGGTGCGGATGAGCTCGGCGCAGCGCTCGCCGATCATCATGACGGTGATGTTGGGGTTGACGGTGACGTGTTCAGGCATCACGGAGGCATCCGCCACGCGCAGACCGGTGACGCCCTTGACCCGCAGCTCGGGATCCAGCGGTGACATCCCGTCGTCGGCCGGGCCCATCCGGACCGTGCCCACCGGGTGGTACACGGTGTTGTGGGTCTTGCGGATGTACTCCCGCAGCTCCTCGTCCGTCTGCGCCTCGACGCCGGGGGATAGCTCGCGGCCGGTCCATTCGGCCATGGCGGGCTGGGCGGCGATTTCGCGGGCCTTGCGGACGCCGGCCACCATGACCCGCATGTCGTGGCCTTCGGGATCCGTGAAATAGCGCGGATCCACCATGGGCTTGTCGCGGAAATCGCGGCTGCGCAGCCTGACGGTGCCGCGGGAGCGGGCGTGCGTGACGTTCGGGGTGAGGCTGAAGCCGTTCTCCGTGGTGGGGTAGCCGTGCCGCAGGGTGTTCATGTCGAACGGGACGGAACCGTAGTGCATCATCAGGTCCGGGCGGTCCAGGCCGTCCTCGGTGGGGGTGAAGATGCCGATCTCCCACCATTGGGTGGACGTTTGCACCATGGGCTGCCTGGCCTCGAACTGGACCACGCCTTCGGGGTGGTCCTGCAGGTTTTCGCCCACGCCGGGGGAGTCCACCAGCACCTCGATGCCGTGCTGGGCCAGGTGCGCTGCCGGGCCGATGCCGGAGAGCATCAGCAGTTTAGGGGAGTCGATGGCACCGGTGGAAAGGATGACCTCGCGGTGCGCGGAGAGCCGGTGGGTCCGGCCGAACGCGGAGTCCACCACGTCCACGCCGGTGCAGCGCTTGTCCGCGTCGAACACCAGCTGGCGGGCGCGGAGGCCTGTGAGCAGTGTGAAGTTGTCGCGGTCGACGATCGGGTGGATGTAGGAGACCGAGCTGGACGACCGGGTGCCGTCCGCGCGGCGGTTGATCTGGAAGAAGTTGGCGCCGTTGATCACGGTGGTGCCGGTGTTGAACTTTGTGCGGGGGATGCCCGTCTGTTGGCAGGCGTCCAGGAGCGCGACGCCGGCAGGATCCACCGGGGGCACGTTCATCAGGTGCACGGGCCCTGAGTCCCCGTGGTGGGGTGCGTCCGGCCCGGCATCCTCATTGGTTTCCAGCCGTTTGTAGAGGGGCCAGGCAGCGTCGGCGTTCCAGCCGGTGGCACCGTACTTGGACTCCCATTCGTCCAGGTCCTCCCGGGGTGCCCAGAAGGCGATGCAGGAGTTGTGGCTGGAACAGCCGCCCATCACCTTGGCGCGCGCGTGGCGCATGAAGGAGTTGCCGTTCTCCTGCGGTTCCACCGGATAGTCCCAGTCGTAGCCGGACTCCAGCAGCTCCATCCAGCGGTCCAGCTGCAGGATTTCGGGCAGGTTGCGGTCATCCGGGCCGGCCTCCACGAGGGCCACGGTCACGTCTGGATCCTCGCTCAGCCGGGCGGCGACGGCGGCACCCGCGGATCCGCCGCCGATCACGACGTAGTCGAACCCGCGCTCGGTGACGTCGTCGATGTTGTCGTAGTGCATCTAGTTCTCCTTGCCGTGGTCAGCAAACCAGCCGGTTACCTGCGGGCTGGTGTTCTGGTAGATGTGCTTGGCTTCCTGGTATTCGGCCAGGCCCGTGGGGCCCAGCTCGCGGCCGACACCGGACTGGCCGAAGCCGCCCCACTCGGCCTGGGGGAGGTAGGGGTGGTAGTCGTTGATCCAGATGGTGCCGTGCCGCAGCCGGGATGCCACGCGCTGCGCCTTGCCGGCATCCTGGGTCCAGACCGCGCCGGCCAACCCGTAAATGGTGTCGTTGGCAGTGACCACGGCCTCGTCCTCGGTGCGGAACGTCTCCACGGTGACCACCGGGCCGAAAGCCTCGTCCACCACCACCGACATTCCCCTCTGGACACGGTCCAGGATGGTGGGCTGGTAGTAGAAACCGCCGTCGTACTTTTCTCCTTGCGGCGCCGCACCGCCGGTCCGCAGCCGCGCACCCTCCTGGATGCCGCGCTGGACATAGGCGTGGACTTTGTCGCGGTGGGCCGCGGAAATCAGCGGCCCGGTTTCGGCGGCGTCGTCAAAGGGGCCGCCCAGCCGGATGTCCCGGGCACGGCGGACCAGCTCGTCCACGAAGCGTTCGGCGATCGATTCCTCCACCACCAGCCGCGCCCCCGCGGAGCAGACCTGCCCGGAGTGGACGAACGCGCCGTTCAGGGCATTGTCGACGGCGGCGTCGAAGTCCGCGTCCGCGAACACCACGTTGGGGTTCTTGCCGCCAAGCTCCAGTGCCACCTTCTTGACGGTGCCGGCGGCGGCCGCCGCGATGCGCTTGCCGGTTTCCAGCCCGCCCGTGAAGGAGACGAGGTCGACGGCGGGGTGTTCGGAGAGCGGGGCGCCCGCCTCCGCGCCGGGGCCGGTCACGAGGTTGGCGACGCCGTCGGGCAGGCCAAGGTCGTGCAGCAGCTGCATTGCCAGGATGCTGGTGGACGGGGTCAGCTCGGAGGGCTTGAGGACGAAGGTGCAGCCGGCGGCCAGCGCGGGCGCGATCTTCCACGCCGCCTGGAGCAGGGGGTAGTTCCACGGGGTGATCAGGCCGCAGACGCCCACGGGTTCGTACACGATTTTGCTGACGACCGTGGGGTTCCCGGCGTCGACCATGCGGCCCGCCTGCTGCCCGGCGAGCCTGCCGAAATACTCGAAGCAGGCGGCAATGTCGTCCATGTCGATGCGGCTTTCGACCATTCGCTTGCCTGTGTCCAGCGACTCGGCGCGGGCGAACTTTTCACGGCGTTCGCGTAGTCCGGCGGCGACCTTGAGCAGGAAGGTGCCGCGCTCGGGTGCCGGCACGGAGGACCAGACGCCGGAGTCGAAGGCTGCACGGGCTGCGGCGATGGCGCGTTCGGCGTCCTCCCTGCCGGCCTCGGACACTGTGGCCACCGACTCGCCGTCGGCGGGGTTGCGGATTGCGCGCACAGCGCCGGAGGCGGCTGGCTCCCATGCGCCGTTGATGAACAGGGTCGATGCTGTCTCGGTTCTTGCGATCCGAACGACGTCATGGGCTGGTGTGGCGTAAGTCATACGAGGGACAGTACTGCACATTGAACGAGTGTTCAATACTTTTCTTGAACAGTTGTTCAATGCTGCTTATGGAGCTCACTCTGCCCGGTTGCCGGTGGTTCAGGACTCGTGAAGCCGGTGATCCTTGATGGTGCGGTCCTGAAGCGGCGCGAAGGCGATTTGCTCCGTCCGGGCGATGCTTCGCTGGATGGAGGCCTCATCAACGCCGAGAAGCGCCGTCAGCCACATGCCGTTTTGGATGACGACAATGTCAGCCGCCCGCTCCCTGCATGCCTCCCATGAAAGATGGGGTTGGGCGTTGGAAACCAGCGCAGCGAGGCCGTCGAGATAGCGGTCGAAGGCCTCGGCGTTGATCTGTGCATAGCCCTCGTCCGCCTGGGCGAGGGCCCAAAGGTGCAGGCGCAGGGACAGATAGCGGGTGGTCAGCAGATCAGCGGCTGCCACTCGCCGCAGGGCCTGGCGCAGCTGTTGCTCCGGGTCTGACGACGGGTCGGGCGCCACGAGCAGAAGGTCGTGTTCGTCGACCCGGCGCAGGGCTGCCCGTATCAGGCTCGTCTTGTCGTCGTAGTAGTAGTTCACCAGGCCGAGCGCGACGCCGGCTTCGCGGGCCACGGCCCGCATGCTCACACCCGAAATCCCATGGCGGGACAGCAGATCCAGCGCCGCCTCGAGAATGCGCGACTGCCTGTCCATTTGTTCGCCGGAGTTCACGGCATTGGTCCCCATCTGGCCAGACTATTGCCTAACCCGTAACGAGTGCACTTTCCGGGGTCGCATGACCTTGCTTCGAAGTCCCGTCCACACGCCAAAAGGCACGAAAAGTTGTAGGCGGTCAGGACGTCGACCGCGTGTCGAACGCCGCTGCCGATTCCCGTAGAAGGCGCGCGACGGTGTCCACGGGCATGCTGGCTGACCGCCGGCGGTCGAACCGTCGCAGGACGATGCGTCGCGTGCCCAGTCCAGGGACGTCCAGGACGTCCACCCCGTCATGGCTGACGCCGCTCAATGCCAAGGTGGGTACGATGGCGACACCCTCCCCCGCCGCGACCAGTGCCAGTGCGGTCAGCGTTTCCTGATATTGATGCACCGTCTCCATCTGGGCACCGATGGACTGACGGAGCCGGCCGAGCACCGCAGCGTTGGCGGCTGAGGAGTCGACACCGAGCCAGAGAAGTGGCAGATGCCCAAGGTCGATGTTCTCTGTAGTGAGCAGGGCGCCCGCGGGAACCACCAGTTTCCAGGGCTCGTCCAGCAGGGGCTCCTCGATCATTCCGGCGGAAAGTGAACGTTGGCCGGCCGTCATCGAATCGAGCTCGACCACAACAGCGTCGAGCTCGCGCTGCCGGAGCAGGCGTAACAAGTCAGGGAAGTCGTCTTCAATCAGCCGGATCTGCAGTTGCGGGTACCGGATGCGCCACTCGGGCAAACGCGGGATCACCACCGTGCGAACAAAGCTGGTGAATCCGCCCACCCGCACCACCCCCGCGACCTTGGCCCCGCCCTGTATCCGGGCGCGGGCGACGCTGAGGGCGCGTTCGATCTCTTCGCCGGCTTCTGCAACGGCCATGCCGGCGGGTGTCAAAACCGAGCCTTTGGGTGTGCGCACCACCAGCGCATGCCCCGTCTCGTCCTCTAGTTTGCTGAGCTGCTGGGACACGGCCGAGGGCGTGATTCCCAGTTCGTCAGCCGCGGCGAGCACCCCGCCGGTGCGGGCGATCGCAAGGAGAACTCGCAGCCGGCGCGGATCAATATCCATGTTAAGTAGTTCTAAACCACATCTTCAGAGGAATGCAATTGAACTACACGCCTGTCGTGCTCATAATTGCTTTTGAAAGCCAAAACCAACAGCGGAAATCCAGACTGGCGGTCCAAGCGAATGAAGCCCTCGCGCGGACGGCGGAGCAAACGCTGATCCAGTGATTCAGTCGGCAAGGGCCTCTTCCAAAACGCACACCAATAGCCCGCCAGCTCCACTCCGCCCGGCGGATGGCAGCCGGGCACCACCCCTGAAAGGACATCATGGAACTGCTGTTTGAAATTTCCGGCTGGGCAGGTGCGGTTGCGATTCTCAGTGCTTTCCTGGCGGTGTCCATGGGGTGGCTGAAGGCTGGCAAGGGCTTCCAGGCCGCGAATCTCCTGGGTGCTTGTGCCTTTATTATCAATGGCGCCTTCCACGAAGCATGGCCGTCCGTGGTCACGAATATCGCCTGGTTCCTCATTTCCGCGGTCGCACTTCTTCGCATGCGGTCCGCACAGGATTCGCCGGCGGCCGCTGCTGCGGCCCCGCAGCTGCAGTTTCCTGGCGGCCCTGACACCACCGGCCAACTGGCCATCGTTGAAGTGACTCGGGCAGCCAGCTTTACTTAGCCAGCTTTTCCTGAGCGGACGACGGCGGGAAGTCCCGCCGTCGTCCGCTTTATCGCCTGACTTCGCGCCTAAACCTGGCTGCGCGAAGGCGCCCCATCCGCTCTCGGGAATCTGGACTATATTCGGACAAGGGAGAGGACCATATTGCATCGCAGGAACAGGGAGGCGGATCTCTGAATGGCGGGGATGCCACCAGTAACGGTGGAAGTGAGTGACGCCGTCGTCCAGTGCCTCGTCCGGGACCAGCGGCCCGACCTCGGCGGTCGCCCTTTGGCGCGGGTTGCGAATGGCTGGGACAACGCGACCTTCCGGCTCGGCGACGACCTGGCCGTGAGGCTGCCGCGCAGGGCGGAGGCCGTTTCGCTGATACTGCATGAGCGGCGCTACCTTCCCGACATAGCCCGCCGCTCCCCGGTTGCGGTTCCTGTGCCCGTCCATGCCGGCCGGCCGACGTCGGACTTTCCTTGGCCGTGGAGCATCGTGCGGTGGGTCCCCGGAGCCGCCGCGGCCGATGTCGGCCCGGCAGACCGCAGGCCGGCGGCTGAAGGCCTGGCCGATTTCCTCCGGTCCCTCCACGTGCCCGCCGAAACCGGCGTCCCGGTGAATCCTTTCCGCGGCGTGCCGCTGACGGACCGTGACCCTGCGGTGGTGGAACGGCTCGGGGACCGCGAACGCTACCCGCAGGCGGCAGCGCTGAGAGCGGTGTGGGCGCGGGCCTGTGCTGCTAAAGCCTGGGATGGTCCGGCGATGATGCTCCACGGGGACCTTCACCCGGGCAATATCCTGCTGGCGGACGACGGCTCGCTGGCTGGGGTCATCGATTTCGGCGACGTCGGGGCAGGGGACCCTGCTGTCGATCTTGCGGTGGGGTGGCTGATGTTCGACACCGGCGCCCGCCGCCGCTTCATCGACGCCTTTGGCCCCGCAGTGGAAGGGGACACCTGGATGAGGGCCCGGGGCTGGGCTCTCATCCTGTCCACCGCCATGCTGAGCAACTCCGACGATAATCCGCGGATGTTCGCCGTCGGAAAGTTCGGGATCAGGCAGATCCTGGAAAGCTGACATTGCCTGCAACTCCGAGGCCGGCGTTAATGTCAGTGCCTGCTGTCATGCTGTGCGTATGGATGGCAGAGCAGTCGCGGAGACGTTGGAGGCCATGAAGGCCTCCCTTGCTGCGTTGGCTGCATTTGCCGGTCGCGGGGCCGGGAACGTGGCCCCGCCTGGTGCTGATCTTCTTCAGGACGAAGCGGACGCCTGCCTGGACGGTCTGGCTGAGGCGGGCACCATGGAAGCCATGATGGCCGCGCTGAAAGTGCACTTCGCCGCCGGATGCGCCCACGCTGCCGCAGCCATGGCGGCCCCGGCGGTTTCGCCGCAGGAGCGCACGGCCCAGGAAATGGCAGTGACAGCAGAGGTGGCCTGTGTCATGACGGTGAGTGAGAGATCGGCAGCGGCGATACTGGCGGACTCAGCCACCCTGACCACCGGGTTGCCACTGACGCTCGCTGCGCTGCTGGCAGGGAGCATTTCATGGCAGCACGCGCGGGTGATGTGCGATGAAACATCGGGTCTGGACCCTGCCGCGGCTGCTGCCTTGGAGGCTCATTTCCTGGACCCCGAAGCCCCCTTTGCAGCGCGTGGCTGCCCGGCCGGGGAGCTGGTGCCGGGAAGGTTCCGCGCCAAAGCGCGCAGCTGGCGTGAGCGGCACCATCCCGTAAGCATCGAAGCGCGCCACCGCAGGGGTGCGGAAGGCCGCCGGCTGGAATATGTCCCGGACCGGGACGGCATGGCCTGGCTCTCGGCCTATGTGACTGCGGATGTGGCAGCGGCTGTTTGGTCCCGTGCCACGGAAGCGGCGCGTACCCTGCAGGGGCCGACCGAATCCCGGACTCTGACCCAGCTCCGTGCGGACGTCGCCGCTGACTGGCTGCTGGTGGGGGTGGCGGAAGGAACCCCGTCGCCCAAGGCGCAGGTCATGGTGACCGTTCCGGTGTTGTCGCTCTTGGGCACCGGGACGGACCCGGCCACGCTGGACGGGTACGGTCCTATTCCGGCGAGCATGGCCCGCCGGCTGGTCGCGGATGGCGCCGGATCGTTCCTGCGAGTGCTGACCGATCCGGGCAGCGGAGCGCCGCTGGAGATCGGCCGCACCAGCTACCGGGTTCCGAAGGCGATGCGCCAATGGTTGCGGCTTCGGGATGGACGCTGCCCTTTTCCCGGCTGCAACAACCACTCCTTGGATAATGAAGCGGACCATCTGCTGGCTTGGTCCGAGGGAGGCGGCACCGGCATCACCAACCTGGGCCAGCCGTGCCGGAGGCACCACCGACTCAAACACACCTCAGCGTGGAGGCCAGGTGACGCCACCCGGGACCAGCCGCCAAGCTGGATCTCACCCGCGGGACGCTCCTATCCCAGCGAACAACAGGAGTGGGAACCGCCCGACTGGCCGCACGTACTTGCCAGTGCCGCCGGTCCCGGAGAGACCGGGCCACCATTACCGGTGGATCCCTTGCCTGGCTGGGCACTATTCATCGCGGCGTAGGGTTGACTCTCGACGGTCTTGCTGACGTCGACAACCAGCAAAACCTAACCCGTGCCCACCAGAGTGCAGCCACAGCGCGGGGCTAAATCAATGTCGGCGGCGGGGACGTCCCGCCGTCGGCTAGCTCTCCAGCAGCCCGCCGCCGGCCCAGCGCCGGAGCGCGAGCTTTTCTGCGTCGTCGAACTCCATGAGGGCAAGCCGGCACAGCTCTTCAACATTTCTTGTCCACGCGGCAGCGAGGTCCCTGGCCGGCATGTCGTCCGGGAGGGATCCGCCCGCGTACACCACGCCTTGGATCACGAAGTTGACGGCTGAGCGGGACACCGGCTGCCCGGCCGCAACACAGTCGTCCCGGACGGACCGTGCCAGTTCGCTGCGATTGCCCGAGTGCTCGCGCAACTTCGCCTCCAGCGACAGGAAAACCTGACGGAACTGTTCGGACGACAGCGCCGGCACGTCAGTGACCCGGGTGACCTGCTCCTCGATCGCCGGCCGGCCCTCGGGTGCCAGCGCGGAGAGCTCCGGCGAAAACCGCTTGGCGTCCCACACCCAGCCGGGCGACGGCGTGGACGAGTACTGCACGCCCTGGCCGATCTGGGCGATCCAGGCCCCGAACTTGCCGAAGCCGCCCCAGTCGGTCTTGAGCGACGGGTCTGCGGTCAGGGCCCTGTGCGCCGCAACCGCCCCGGTGACCGGGCCCGGCGCAGCCTGCACCAGGGCGCGGACCTCGTCGGCCGCCGCCGTCGCGGATCCTGGGACACCTGGTGCGGTGCGGAGCGGTGCACCAAGTCCGGCAGACGCCACCATGCGGGGGACTCCGGCCGGGGTCCCGTTGAGAATTGCCACGAAGTCGTGGGACTCCACCACGTTATCGGCCATCTCCCGGTACGCGAATGCTACGGCGCCGGCGGCAATGACGGTTGTCATGCGGTCAGCCGCCCGGAACCGCTGGATCAGGGACGTGAAGTCCGCATCCGCCGACGCGATGAAGAATTGCTCGACTTGTGCCGCGCCGGACAGGGCGTCCATCGCGTCCAGCACCAGATTGATGTCGGTGCTGGACTTGCCCCGTTGCGTGAGGGAGGGGCAATCGATCACGCGGAAACCCGCCCGGGTCCAGTACGGCCTGTACTTGGAGTAGACCACCGGATTGAGATAGCAATTGCGGATCAGGAAGCGCCGGGATTCCTCACCTGCGCCGCCATCGGCCAACGCTTCCGTCCAATGTTTGGGATCCTCTGCGAATCTCCTGGCCGCGGCCGGGTCCAATGCCATCAGGCCCGTGTAGACGTTGTCGAAGTCAACGAACATCGCGGCGCGGATGCCGGGCCGCCTGGACTGGTGTTGAGGTTCCGTCATCGGCTCAGTGTGCCAGCAAGAGCGGCGGACAGACCAGATGTGTCCCACACTTTGGCGCCCTTTGAACCGTGGCTTACCCCGCTGGCATTCTCGAGGCGTACTAGTAGACGGAACCTTCGAGGAGTTCCGAGAGCCTGCCGGCGGCGCGCCGGAGTTCCGGAACGCCGGCATTGAGGCCGCCTTCGCTGGCTGTCTCGACGGGACTGGTCAGGGCGATGGATTCGCTGGGGCGGCCACCCCTGTTGGGCACGGCGACGGCTACGGACAAGACGCCGGTGGCCCGCTCATCGGCGGAATAGGCGTAGTCGACCCCTGGTTCCGGCAGGCGCGCCCGAAGCTCGTCGGCCGTGAACGTACTGTCTTCATGCCCGGCTGCGATGGCTGCAGACACCACCTGCTGAAGTTCTTCCTCCGAGACCGAGGCCAGCAGGATCTTCCCGGCCGCCCCCACCGTGAGGGGGAGGCGCTTGCCCAGCGGCAGGTCGTAGCGGAGGGGCGAGTCGCCGTCGACGCGTGCCACGAGGATCCTTTCGAAGCCGAGCCTCGTGTACAGCGATGCCGTTAGCCCGGTCTGGGAGGCCACCTGCTGAAGGATCGGTCGCGCGGCCACGACCAGGGGGTCGTTCTCTAGATAGCTTCGGGCGGCAGGCAGGACCGCCGGCCCTATCCGGTAGGACTTGTCAGTCTGGCTGACCATGCCGAAATCCTGAAGGACGCGCAGGATCCGCAGCGTGGTCGGCAGGCTCATGCCGCAGGCCCTGGCCAGGTCACTGAGGCGCTGTGGCCGCTCCGCGCGTTGCAGTTCGGCGTAGAGCTCCATTGCCCGTGACAGCGAGCGCATGTTCCCGGACTTCGGGCCGTCCTCGGGAGAGCTGGCTGAGTGTGTCGAAGTCACCGTCATTCTTTCATTGTATGTAACTTCCTTGCGCTTGACAGGGCCTGTGTCGCCTGTCACTATTTCTTCAGACGCAATATTCTTTCATTGTATGAAATGAACTAACACGGAGCGTAAGAAGGAAAAGATGACAATGGAGTCAGTAGTGACCAAACCAAGGAGCACCAGCCGCGTCGCTCCCTCGGTGCTGACAGGTATCGGTGCGTTCACCGCCGTCGGCGTGTACGTCCTGGTCAGCTCGGTCGGCCTCGGCCTGTGGACATCGCTGGGCCCTGGCCCCGGCCTGTTCCCGTTCGCCATGGGAGGGGTGCTGGTGGCCATGTCAGCTCTCTGGTTGGTCCAGGAGCTTCGCCGGCCGAGCGAGAGGTCCGAGGGGATCGACCGGGGGGTAGTGATCGCCGTCGTGGTCAGCCTCGTTGTTCTGGCGTCGGTCATGGACTTGCTTGGCTTCCAGCTGAGCATGTTCCTGTTCCTGCTGTATCACCTGAAACTGCGCGGCGGCCGGACCTGGGTGTCTTCGCTGATCATCGCCCTCGCCGGAAGCGTCGGCGCGTTCTATGCCTTTAGCTACGGCCTCAACGTCGCACTTCCCGTTTCGGCATTCGCTCCGCTGAACTTGATCGGACTCTAATCGTGGACACACTCACCGAACTGCTCGGCGGCTTCGCGGCCGCCATGACATGGCAAAACCTGATCTTCGCCTTCCTGGGCTGCCTGCTGGGCACCATCATCGGAGTCCTTCCCGGCGTCGGCCCCGTAGCAGGCGTGGCACTGCTGATCCCTCTCACCCTGAACCTGGATCCGACCGGCTCGATCATCATGCTGTGTGCCATTTTCTACGGCACCCAGTACGGCGGAACCATCACCAGCGTCCTTTTGAACACACCGGGTGAGGCATCGTCGGCGATCACTACCATCGACGGCTACGCGATGACCAAGCTCGGCAGGGCAGGTGCCGCGTTGACCCTGGCCGCGGTGGGATCCTTCGTTGGCGGAACCATCGCCACCATCGGCTTGGTCGCCGCCGCCAAGCCACTCGGTGAACTGGGCCTGCTCGTCGGCCCGCCGGAGTTCTTCGCACTCATGGTCGTCGGCATCTCCCTGCTGGTTGCCTTGGCCGGCAAGTCAATGGTCAAGGCCCTCATCTCCGGGGCCCTGGGCCTGCTGATCTCCATGGTGGGTATCGACCCCGTCGCCGGCGCCCCGCGCTTCACCTTCGGGATGGACCGGCTCCTGGACGGCGTCAGCTTCGTCGCCGTCATCGTCGGCGTCTTCGGGCTCTCCGAAATCCTGTCCTACCGCAAGAACGCGGAGACCCCCTTGGTGCACGCCCCCGGCATGCGCTCACTGCTCCCGACCCGGGCGGAATGGCGCCGCAGCGCCCCCGCCATGGCCCGGGGCACAGGCGTCGGCTTCGGCCTCGGACTCATTCCAGGCATGACCGGATCGGTGTCGTCCCTCCTGTCTTACGCCGCCGAGAAGAAGTTCTCCCGCTTCCGCCACCAACTCGGCAAAGGCGCGGTGGAAGGAGTGGCCGGCCCCGAAACAGCCAACAACGCACACGCCAACGCCGCCCTGATCCCGCTCTTCACCCTCGGCATCCCGGCATCCCCGACCATCGCCGTGCTGATGGGCGCCTTCCTCCAGCAAGGCCTGACGCCCGGACCCAGCCTGTTCACTGAACACTCCGACATCGCCTGGGCCATCATCGCCAGCCTCTTCATCGGCAACCTGCTACTGCTGCTGCTCAACGTCCCCCTGGTCGGCCTCTGGACCTCTATCCTGCGCGTCCCCACTCCCATCCTGACCGCCCTGATCCTGCTGTTCATGGTCATCGGTGCCTACACCATCAACTTCAGCGTCTTCGACGTCTTCGTCATGATCGGCTTCGGACTCCTCGGCCTGGCCCTGAGGAACCTGGACATCCCACTGGCGCCGATGGTCCTCACCCTGGTGCTGGGCCCGCTGATGGAACGTTCACTGCGCGAATCCCTGGAAATCTCCCAGGGCGACTTCAGCGTCTTCGTCAACCGCCCCATCTCCGCCGTACTGATCGGCCTTGGGGTGCTGATCATCTGCAGTCCGTTGCTGAAGTTCCGCAAGCCCAAGGCCCTCACCGAGGACCCCGAAGCCTAACCCTGCTTTATCCCCTACGTCCGACTACCTACCAACCCACACCTCTCTTCGAAGGAGAAGACCCTTGTCACGCATAAAAATCACCGCAGCCTTCGCCGCTGCAGCCCTCATCGCTCTCACCGGCTGCGGCGCCAACGCCGGCGCCTCCACCGTCTCCGGGGACGACTTCCCCAAGAAGGGCAAGTCCATCGACCTGATCGTGGCCTTCTCCTCTGGCGGTGCCGTGGACACCGCGGCCCGCCTCGTCCAGCCCATTCTGGAAAGAGAACTAGGCACGAACGTCGAGGTCATTAACAAGCCCGGCGCCGGCGGGCAGATCGGCTACACGGCACTGACCAGCGCCAAGCCCGACGGTTACACCATCGGCGCAACGGGCTCCCCGTCGGTCGTCGTCTCACCTCTGGACCCGGCCCGCGGCGCCAAGTACACCCGGGCCAGTTTCCAGCCCCTCGGACGGCAGGTTGTCGATCCGGCCGTCATCGCCGTGCAGCCGGACAGCCCCTACAAGACGCTGAAGGAACTCCTCGACGCCGCCAAGGCCAATCCGAAATCCATGACCGCCAGCACCACCGGACTGCAGACCGGCGAACACTTCGCCCTGGCCCAGATTCAGGAAACCACCGGTTCCGAGTTCGCCCCGGTGCACTTCTCCGATGGCGCATCCCAGGCCACCACCGCGTTCCTCGGCAAGCACGTGGATGTCCTGGTCGCCAACGTCAGCGACGTGACCGACCTGACCAAGCAGGGCAAGGCCCGTGTCCTGGGCATCATGACGGCCGAACGCTCACCCTCGCTGCCGGACGTCCCCACCTTCAAGGAATCCGGCTACGACGTCGAAGCGGGCACCGCCCGCGGATACTCCGCACCCGCCGGGCTCCCTGACGCCGTCGCCAAGAAGCTCGAAGCCGCCCTGCAGAAGGCCATCGAGGACCCTGCCGTCAAGGAAAAGATGAGCGCCCTCGGCCTTCAGACCAGCTACCTCTCAGGCGCCGACTACGAGAAGTTCTGGGCCGGACAGGAAGAGGACTTCAAGAAGGCCCTTCCGCTGGTCCAGAAGAAAAACTAGCCCCTCCTCCTGCCGCCACCCACGGAAGAATTCACCATGACAACGCCCGTCCTTGAAGACACCAACGCGGACTTCGCCCGCCCCGACCGGGCCCTAGTCGAGCGCCTCGCCAAGCTCCCCGCCGCCAACATCGGCGACGCCATGGACCGCCTCGGAGTCGCCGACTCAGCCATCCAGGCCATCTGGCCCGGCGCCCGCCTGGCCGGACCCGCCTTCACCGTCTGGACACGCCCGGGAGACAACCAGGGCATCCACCGCGCCCTGAAGCTCGCCCGACCCGGAGACGTCATCGTCGTTAGCGGCGGCGGGGACGAATCCCGGGCGCTGCTGGGTGAACTGATCGGTGAACGGGCCATCAACCTCGGCCTCGCCGGATTCGCCCTGGACGGCGCGGCCCGCGACGCCGAAGCCCTCGGCGAGATCGGCATGCCCGTCTTTGCCCGAGCCACCACCCCCGCCGGCCCCTACAAGGACGGGCCCTCCCGCTTGGGGACACCCGTCTCCTTCGGAGGTGTCCCCGTCCTGCCCGGAGACATCATCATCGGCGATTCAGACGGCGTCGTCGTCATCCCCCGGGAACAGGCAGCAACCGTGGCGGAAGCCGCCGAGGCCGTCTTCGCCGACGAAACCGACCGCCGGGCCACCATCGTCGCCTCCCGCCACTAAGCAAGAAAGACACAAACTCATGACAGCATGCACCGTCATCGGTCTCGGAGAAGCAGGGGCAACCTATGCATCAGCCCTGGTCGCAGCAGGCCACAGCGTTACGGGATTTGATCCTGTCGCCCCGTCCACTCCGGCCGGAGTCGTCCGGGCGGCAACCGCCGGCGAGGCCTGCCTCGGCGCGGACATCGTCCTCGTCCTCACCGGGGCGGCCGCCGCGCGAAGCGTGGCCCAGGAATGCCTGCCGGTCCTCCCTGCCGGCAGCTGCTATGCGGACTTCACATCCTCCTCACCCCAGGTGATGCAGGAACTGGGGCGGCTGCCCGGCGCCGCCCTCTTCGCCGACGTCGCCATCCTCGGACCCGTCCCCACCCAGGGTGTAAAGACACCCCTGATGGTCAGCGGCCCCGGCTCACAGGCGGTGGCCCAGCTCCTGTCCCCGCTGGGCGCCGACGTCGACATCGCCGCCGGGGAACCGGGAGCCGCGATGGCCCACAAACTGCTCCGCAGCGTCCTGATGAAAGGCATGGCCTCAGTCGTCGTCGAAGCGGTCACCGCCGGACGGGCCGCCGGGCTGGAAGGCTGGATCCGCACCCAGATCGCCGGGCAACTCGCCGGCGACGGCCAGGCAGTCATCGACAGGTTCCTGACCGGCACCACCAAACACGCCCTGCGCCGCTCCAAGGAAATGCAGGACACCGCCAGCTATCTCTCCGAGCTCGGAGTACCCGCCGAAATGACGGCAGCCTCAGCCACCGCCATGACACGCATGGCCCAGGAAACGGCGCCGATGGCGCCGGCCTTGCGCTGACCCCGGCATCGGGCAGAATCATTTACAGGAACCAACGATGAACCTTCTAGTACGAAATTCCCTGTCAGGAGCAGCAGCATGATCGGCATCTGGGCCCTTGGGGCCTACCTGGCCGTCATCCTGCTCTGGACGACACTGATCAAACGCAGCGTCGGAGAAGCCATGATCCTCGGCTTCCTGGCCGTGCTCCCGTTCACGGGAGCCGCCGCGGCACAGATCGGCTGGTCCTCCCTGTACTCGGCCGCCACGGACGAAATCGTCTACGCCACCATGGCGTTCGTCTTCATGGGATACCTGCTCGACAAAACGGGCGTGCTGGACAGGCTCATCGACCTGCTGAACTCCCTGATCGGCGGCGTCAAGGGGGGCCCCGCCTGGGTGTCCACCGTGGCGTCCGCCGGTCTGGGCGGGGTCGTGCACAACCAGGCTGCCATCGCCGCGACCGTCGGCTCGGTGACCATCCCCTGGATGGAGAAATCCCGGCTCGACAAGCCCTCGGCCGCGACGCTCGTGGCCGGAAACGCCGGAATGGGCATCACCTTCCCTTTCAGTGCCTCCATGTTCGTCCTCGTCGGGTCCGCCACCGTCGGCCCCCTGCTGAACGCCAATTCGCTCGTTCTTCCCCTGCTCATCGGCGGTCTGTGGTGCTTCCTGCACCGGCTGATTGTCACCTGGCTGCTGATCCGCAAGAGCGGGATGACGCCGCTGGACCCCGCACACCGGCTGACTGCCCGGATAGCCTTTGGGCGTGGCTGGGCCACCCTGCTGCTGTTCATTGTGGTGGCCATCCCGCTGATCATCACCTCCGGCGCCATCGCCACGGCACTGTCGGAGTGGACCGGAGGCGACATCACCAAAACCGTCAGCGTCATCGTCTGGATCCCGGTCGTCCTCCTCATCACCGGGGCCCTGCTGGGCAGGAAACAGCTTCCGGGCAGCGGCCGCGCCTGGTGGGCCCTGCTGCGGGAGTCCTCCCCGAGGTTCGGCATTGTGGGGGTAACGGTAGTTTTCGCCTTTGCCGGGGCCAACGCCCTCGCCGCCACCGGGCTGCCAAAACAGATGACGGCGCTGCTCAACCAGCTGAACCTGCCCCTGTGGCTCCTCGCAATCCTCATCGGGCTGATCGTCATCGCCGTCGCCGCGCCGCTCTCCGCCACGGCCACGATGGCCGCCGTCGGAACCGTGGGCGTCGCCACCCTCGTTGCCGCCGGCGTCCCGGCGACCACCGCCGCCGTCGCCGTGCTGATCTTCTCTTCCTGCGAAGCGGCGGTTCCCCCTGGAGGCGCGCCGCTCTACGTCGCCTGCGGCATCGCTGATGTGGACCCGCTCAAGACCTTCGCCCGCCTGCTCACCCACTATGCCCTGCCGCTGCTGGGAATCGGCGTGCTGATCATCGTCGGCATTCTGCCGATCTAAAGGAACCAAGACATGCACCAGACCAGACGAGCCATCGAAGCCATCTTCGTCCTGACCCTCGCTGCACTCCTCCTTGGCGGCATTCTGTTCGTGGCAGGCCAGGCCATCGCCCTCACCACCGGCCAAGGCGATTGGCTGGGATTCTTCAACGAATCCATCAAACCCCCGCTGTGCATCGCGGCCTCCGTGTGCGCCGTCGCCGGCTTCCTCCTCAGCTACAAGCACCCCCAGAAACAGGGACAGACACGGCAGGAAGCAACCACACGATGACAAACCCGACCGGCGACGGCACCTACCCGAGGTTCGCCGAACTGCTCGAAAGGGAAGGCCGGCTTGCCGGGACATCCTGGGGATTGTTTCCCGAACCGGACCGCGGAACGCCATCCTTCATCGTCCAGGACACCATCCTGGAAGCCAGGAGCTGCATCAGGACCGGCACGGTCTTCGGCCTCGACTACCCAGCCGACGCCTTCGATCCCGGAATGTCACTCAAACGCAGTGCACCGCGCCACACGATCTACTCCTCCCATCCTGCCCACCGCGACGACTACCTGGACGGGTACTACCTCCAGGGATCTACCCAGATCGACGGACTGCGCCACCGCCGGGCGGACGACGTCGGCTTTTACAACGGCACCCCGGATGACCGGATTAGGGAAGGCACGCCGGACCTCGGCATTCAAGAATGGGCAGACAAACCCATTGCCGGCAGGGGAGTGCTGATAGACCTCGAGGGATATCGCGCCGGCCAGGGTTCTCCCATCGACCATGCTGGAGGCGAACCGCTCGGCCTTGACCTGATCCAGGCGGCAGCCGAGGCCCAGTCCGTCAGCCTCCGGCCGGGCGACATCGTCATGCTCCACACCGGCTGGTGCGAATGGTTCCTGGACCTGACACTGGAGGACAAACAACGGACCCGTGACAGCCGGCGGGCCACCGGCGTCGGTCAGTCACAGGAGTTTGTCGCCTGGGCGTGGGACCACCGGGTCGCGCTCCTTGCCGCCGACAACTTTGCTCTCGAATGCCTACCCCCGGTCCCAGCAAGCCCCTTCCTTAGCAGTGCCCCCCACGACCACGGCATGATGCACCAGCAACTCCTCGCCAAACTCGGCATGCCCCTAGGCGAACTATGGCGGCTCGGACCCCTCAGTCGATACATGAAAAGCGCCGGCAACTGGGACGCGTTCATCAGCATCAAGCCTCTGAACATCACCGGAGGAACCGGTTCACCCGCCAACGCCACCGCGTTTATGTGATTCCGGTTGAAGAGGCAGAGCGCACGGAACTGGACCAATGGCGCGACCTCAGCCTCAGGCCGGGCATCGACGGCTGAGGTGCAGCCGTCAAAGAGTCCTGGACACTCACACCAGCGGCCACGGGTACCGCATGCCGGTGCGGTCAACCGGCAGCACCCTTTCGTGCAGCATGCGCCGCACCCGGCGCTGCAGTGCGGTGACCTCCGCGTCGTCGAGGAGCTCGGCCACCTCGACAGGCACGGCCTCCGCGAGCGGAGCGATGTCCTCGAGCAGGGCGCCGTGGATGGGTTCACCCGCGAAGTCCCAGATCACGGTGCGCAGCTTGAACGCTGCCGAGAAGCACAGCCCGTGGTCTATGCCCCACACCCGTCCGTCATGGCCGCGCAGCACGTGCCCGCTCTTGCGGTCGGTGTTGTTGGCGATGTAATCGAACAGGGCGATCTGGGACAGGTCGCGATGGGTCTCTGGTGCGTCGGCATACAGAGTGAAGTAATGCTCGCTGAAGTCGCACTCGATGAACCACTGAAGCGAACCGATCCCCAACGGGGCGTCCTCGCGAATCACCGTCAGCGGCACGATTCCCCACTCCAGGGCCTCGCTGAGCAGGTACGCCGCGCGTTCCCGACGGTACAGTCCGGGCTCGAAATCGGACAGCGGCCGTTCCCCGGTTTCCGGCTTGTAGACCGCCCGAGCGGAGTCGTCCCCACAGGAGACCTGAACAAGGAACGTCTCGTTGCTGCTGCGCGGGAGGCGTCCGAGCAGCTCGACGCGTCCCGCGCCGAGCAGTGTCACCTCCCGCCCCGACACCCGCTATCCCGCCCTCAGCCCACTGAGGGGTTCCGACGTCGAATTCACCATGAGCACAGCGGGCGCCTGGCCCTCCACATACGCGATGGCCGAAACCGACCCCGGGCTGATGGCGATCCGCTGGAAGAGGTCCAGGTGCGTGCCCAGGGCGTGGGCCACAGCGGCCTTGATGGGATCTGCGTGGGAGAAGCATACGACGACGCCCCCGGCGTGGGCTGCGCACAGTGCCTCGAGCGCCCCGACGATCCGCGCCTGCATTTGCGTGAAACTCTCGCCGCCTGGGAAGCGGAAGGCCGACGGACTGTGCTGCACGGTCTGCCACTGCGGCAGGCCCGCCAGTTCGGCGAGCTGGACGCCGGTCCACTCGCCGAAGTCGCACTCGATGAGGCCGGCGTCCTCTTGCACCGCCAGTCCGGTGCGGGCTGCCGCGGGCTCCGCTGTCTCACGGGTGCGCTCCAGCGGCGAGGAGTAGACGCCATCGACCGGAAGGCCCGCGAGCCGTTCCGCGACCCGGTCAGCCTGGGCCCGGCCCCGGTCGGACAGATGCAATCCCGGGGCCCGCCCCGGCAGGACCTTGCCCGTGGTGGGCGTTTCCCCGTGGCGCACCAGCAGGAGAAGGGTTCTCTGCGGTCCCGACGGTGGTGCCGGTGGTGCCGCCGGCGCTGCTGCAGTCATCAGGATCAAGCGTAGCGGCAGGGGCCCCGACCGGGAATCGGAAGAATTTGCTCGATTCCCCGCACGTTCGAGGACTACCGTAGAGAGGTGAGTGACCGTCCCGATATCTTCACTGTTGGCGAACTGCGTGCAGCCGGCCACGTCCACAAGGACCTGCGCCACGAAATCCGCGACAACCTCCTCGCTGCGCTCGCCGCCGGCCGCGATCCGTGGCCCGGGATGTTCGGTTTCAGCCGGACCGTCCTTCCCCAGCTCGAGCGTGCCCTGATCGCCGGCCACGACGTCGTCCTGCTCGGCGAACGGGGACAGGGCAAAACACGGCTGCTCCGCACGCTTGCCGGGCTGCTGGACGAGTGGTCGCCAGTGATCGAGGAATCGGAGCTGAACGAACACCCGTACGAACCGATCACGGAGCACTCCCGAGCCCGCGCCATCACCGAAGGGGACCGGCTGCGGGTGGCGTGGCGGCACCGCTCGGAACGTTACGTCGAAAAGCTCGCGACGCCGGACACTTCCGTCGCCGACCTCATCGGCGACGTCGACCCGATGCGGGTGGCCGAAGGCCGCCGTCTCGGGGACCCGGAAACCATCCACTACGGTCTTGTCCCGCGCTCCAACCGCGGGATCATCGCCATCAACGAGCTGCCCGACCTCGCCGAGCGGATCCAGGTGGCCATGCTCAACGTGATGGAGGAGCGCGATATCCAGATCCGCGGCTACGTGCTGCGGCTGCCGCTCGACGTGCTCGTCGTCGCGTCTGCCAACCCTGAGGACTACACGAACCGCGGCCGGATCATCACGCCCCTGAAGGACCGCTTCGGCGCCGAGATCCGCACCCACTACCCGATAGAGCTCGACGACGAGGTTTCCGTAATCCGGCAAGAGGGGCGGCTGGTGGCCGATGTCCCGCCCGTCATCCTCGAGATCCTGGCCCGCTATACACGAGCACTGCGGCAGTCCCCGGCCATCAACCAGACCTCCGGGGTTTCCGCGCGGTTCCCCATTGCGGGCGCCGAAACGGTGGCCGCCGCGGCCCTGCGCCGGGCCAGTATGCGCGGGGAGGACGAGGCCGTCGCCCGGATCGTCGACCTGGAGGCCGCAGCGGAAGTCCTCACGGGGAAGCTTGAGTTCGAGTCCGGTGAGGAAGGGCGTGAACAAGGCGTCCTTGACCACCTCCTGCGCACCGCCACCGCCGAAGCGGTGCGGGCGCACTTTAAGGGTCTCGATATGGCCCCACTTGTGGCTGCGCTCGACGGCCACAAGACCGTAACTACCGGGGAACAGGTCACCGCGCGGGAGTTCCTCCAAAACCTCCCGTCCCTTAACGGTTCCCGCCTTTACGACCAGATCAGTGAGCGCCTGGGCGCGAAAAGCGACGGGCAGCGGGCTGCCGCCGTCGAACTTGCATTGGAAGGTCTCTACCTCGCCCGGCGGATCTCCAAGGAGTCCGACGACGAGGCGACGACCTACGGCTAGGTACAGGAGGGGTCATGGGCGTTCACAACCGGTCCTCCAAATACGGCCGGTACACCGGAGGGCCGGATCCGCTCGCCCCGCCGGTGGACCTGGCGGAGGCACTTGACGCCGTCGCCGAGGACGTCATGGCAGGCTACTCGCCCCGGCACGCCCTGCAGGAGTTCCTGCGGCGCGGCGGCCGGAACCGGGAAGGGCTCGACGACCTCGCCCGGCGCGTTCAACAGCGCCGGAGTGAACTGCTTAGCCATCACCGGCTGGACGGCACCCTCAGCGAGGTCCAGAAGCTGCTCGACACCGCGGTGCTGGAGGAGCGCAAGCAGCTCGCCCGCGACGCCATGATGGACAACACCGACCGTGCCTTCCGGGAGCTGCAACTGCAGAACCTGCCCCGATCCACGGCAGCAGCGGTCAACGAACTCGCCTCCTATGACTGGCAGTCGAGCGCCGCCCGGGAAGCCTACGAGAGGATCAAGGACCTGCTGGGCCGCGAAATGCTTGACCAGCGGTTCGCCGGCATGAAACAGGCGCTCGAGAACGCCACCGATGAGGACCGCGCAGCCGTGAGCGAGATGCTGCGCGACCTCAACGAGCTGCTCGGCAAACACCGGCGCGGTGAGGACACCGACGCGGACTTCCAGGAGTTCATGGCCCGGCACGGCCAGTTCTTTCCGGAAAATCCACAATCAGTCGAGGAGCTGGTGGACGCCCTCGCCCAGCGGGCTGCTGCCGCCCAGCGGCTCCTGCAATCCATGTCCCCGGAGCAGCGCGATGAGCTGATGCGGCTGTCCGCCCAGGCGTTCGGCTCGCCCGAACTCATGGGCCAGCTCGGTCAACTCGACTCCAGCCTGCGCGCCCTGCGCCCCGGCGAGGACTGGAGCGGCTCCGAACGTTTCGAGGGTCAGGAAGGACTCGGGCTGGGCGACGGCACCGGCGTGCTCCAGGACATCGCCGAACTCGACGAGCTGGCCGAACAGCTCTCCCAGTCGTACAACGGGTCGCGCCTTGACGACCTGGACCTCGATGCCCTCGCCCGCCAACTCGGACAGAATGCTTCCGTGACGGCCCGCACCCTCGCCGAAATCGAGCGGGCGATGCAGGACGGCGGCTACTTGCGCCGCGGGGCCGACGGCGACCTTAGGTTGTCGCCGCAGGCCATGCGACGGCTAGGCAGGTCGCTGTTGCGGGACACCGCCAGGCAATTGTCCGGCCGGCAGGGGCGCCGCGACGCGCGCGTCGCCGGGGCGGCCGGCGAGCAGACCGGGTCCAGCCGCCAGTGGGAGTTCGGCGACGCAGAGCCGTGGGACGTTACCCGTACCATGACCAACGCGATCCGCCGGACCATTGCCGACGGCGGTGATCCCAGCCGCGGCCTGCGCCTTGGCGCTGGTGACATCGAGGTGACGGAGACGGAGGCGCGCACGCAGGCCGCCGTCGTGCTGCTCGCCGACGTGTCGTTCTCGATGGCCGCCGAGGGGCGATGGGTGCCCATGAAACGCACCGCCCTCGCCTTGCACCACCTCGTCTCAACCCGGTTCCGCGGGGACCGGCTGCAGCTGATCACGTTCGGCCGCTACGCCCAGTCCATGGACATCGGCGAGCTCACGGCCCTTCCGGCCCTGCGGGAGCAGGGAACCAATCTGCATCACGGTTTGCTGTTGGCTGGCCGTTTCTTCCGCAAGCACCCTTCGATGCAGCCCGTCCTCCTCGTGGTGACCGACGGCGAGCCCACGGCGCACCTGTTGCCCGACGGCGAGTCGTGGTTCTGCTGGCCGCCGGACCCGGAAACCATCCGCGCCACGGTCGCCGAGCTGGACCGCCTAGGGCGTGCCGGCACCCAAGCAACGTTCTTCCGGCTCGGCGATGACCCAGGCCTCGAATCGTTCGTCCAGCGTATGGTCCGCCGGATCGACGGCCGGGTCGTTGCGCCCGAGGCCGGGGACCTGGGGGCTGCCGTTGTGGGGGAGTACCTCCGCGCCCACTTCCGCGGCCGCGCCTACGACGACACCGACTGGGCGGTTTAGAACTTCGCCCCGGACCGTCTACGCATGTGCATTGGCAGGAACGACTGAAGGGCCCATATCGCAGGCCGAAGCGGGTTCGCGGTATCGTTCAGCACCCGGCAAGCAGGCGCCGGACTGATGTCCCGTAAATTCCGTTTGGCATCCTCCCGGATTCTGCGAAACCGATGTAATTTGCCCCTGCGCCGATGCGGTTTGCAAAGAACCGATGCTGATTGCTGGTTCAGCGGCGTTGCCCTTGCGCAGGATCCGCAGGAGGCCAGTGACCGAGATGAGGAACCAGACGATGTTGGTCACTACGGAGGGCCAGGCGCCGTGGTAGGCGCCGTTGATGATGAAGGCGAATGAACCTAGGAGATTGCCCACTTGGAAGCGCCGTCCCGTCCGGACCCAGCCCATGGATACGGACAGGTAGGCGGTCAACATCACTGCTGCTCCAGTCCATCCCGCGATCTCGGACAGCACGTCCATGGTTCTCCTTCTGCTTTTTTGTGTTCTTCAGGGCTGGCGGGAGCAATGCCAGGGCTTGAGGGGGTTGCGTGAACGTTATGTTCACTCCGTGAACGTTCAGCTAATTGTGGCACGGCAAAAGGCCGGATTCAACGCCGGCGCCTGCTTACCCCTCGCTTAAAACCTCTTTAACCTGAGGGCGGCCGGTCCGCCTGGCGGCGTGCTTCAGTTCGCCGGCGATGGGCCTGCTCGACCAGTTCAATCATCCACGGACGGTGCCCGCGGTGGAACGCCATCCCTTCAGGCAGTCCCTGGACGGAGGGGACGGAGTTGGCAATATCGATAGTGATGCGGCCACCGCCCAGCGGAGCGTTGGTGATGTGCAGGTCCCCATACGACTCCGGAAGAACGGGATCCATCCATACGCCGCCGGCGGAAACGACCGGGTCATACCGCATCAGGCTGGTCACGAGCTGGATCGGGGCGGTCGCTGCCCAGGCCTGCGGCGAGCACGCCGTTGGATAGGGCACGGGTGTGGCGAGCTGCTCCCGGCTGAAGCCGCAGAACAGCTCGGGGAGGCGGCCGTCGGAGTGCTCGGCCGCATCCATCATGCCGGTGGCGATCCGTTGCGCCTCGGCCACGAAGCCGTAGCGGAGGAGTCCGGCGGCGACGATTGCGTTGTCGTGGGGCCAGACCGATCCGTTGTGGTAGCTGGCGGGGTTGTACGCGCCCATGTCGCTGGCCAAAGTACGTACGCCCCAGCCGCTGAACATTTCCGGGGACATCAGGCGTTCCGCCACCTGCGGGGCCTTGTCCTCGTCAATGAGGCCCTGCAACAGGCAGTGCCCCATGTTCGAAGCGCACGCGTCGACCTGCCGCTTCTTGCCGTCGAGGGCGATGGCATAGTACCCGCGTTCAGGTATCCAGAACTGCTCGTTGAACTGTTTCTTCAGCCGCGCCGCCCGGTCGGCGAGTTCGTTCGCAAAAGCCGTGTCCCCGGCGTCGTACGCCAGCCACGCGCGCGACAGATACGCGACGTAGACGTAGGCCTGGACCTCGCAGAGTGCGATGGGCGGCTCGGCCAAGGTTCCGTCGGCGAAGTTGATGCCATCCCACGAATCCTTCCAGCCCTGGTTGATCAGCCCCTGGTCATTGAGGCGCTGGTACTCGACGAAGCCGTCGCCGTCCCTGTCCCCGTAGTTCATGATCCACTCCAGCGCACGGTCCGCATGGGGCAGCAGGGCAGCTATGGTATCCGCGGCGAATCCCCAGCGGCTGACCGCCCCGAGCACCATCAGGAACAGGGGCGTCGCATCGACGCTGCCGTAGTAGTTTGATTTGCCGCCCAGAGATAGCCCGCTGGAAACGTCGAGCCGGACCTCGTGGAGGATCTTGCCCGGTTCCTCCTCGGTCATCGGGTCCACCACGGTTCCCTGGCGGTCTGCCAGGGTCTGCAACGTGCCCAGGGCCAGGGACGGGTCCACCGGCATCGCCATTACCGAAGCCCACAGCGAGTCCCTGCCGAACAGGGTCATGAACCACGGCGCGCCAGCGGCCACCACGACACGTTCCGGATGATTGGGGTCCTCGATCCGAAGAGCGCCCAAATCGTCGTAGCTGCGACGCAGGGTCCTTTCTATCGAGCGGTTCCCCATCTGCAGGACCGGAATCTTCGCCACCCAATCCCGTCGGCGCCGGTCCCGGGGGGACAATCCCTCCCCCTCAGAATGGACAAATGCCGTCGCGGAACCGGCTCCCTCGGTGCTGGGCAGCACGGTCAGGACTGTGCTCCAGTGTCCGTGCGACGGGACGGACACCCGGTACGTCACGGTATCCGCCGAAATGTCCGCACCGGGGGCTTGGACAACCACGCCCTTCCGGACGTCCTGCCAGACGCCCCGAACGGTGAGAGCGTCGGCGTCGGCCTGGCGGCTTTCTTCCCAGCGCCGCTGGATCCGTGCCTCTTTGACCTCGAAGAGGTCCGCGAAGTCCGCCTCGATCCTCAGTGCTATTACGCAGTCGGCCGGTTCCAGGGAGTAGTTGCGAACGGTGACCTGCTCCTGGATGCCGGCCCCCACTTCCCGCAGGCGCTCCACGATCAGGGGGCTGTCGGCGTAGCCGTCTGAGCGGGGAACCCGTCCGACAAACAGCGCCCGGTACGGCTCCTTCGTTTCGGCCGCCAGCGGCTCAAGCGGCTGGCCGTCAACCGTAAGGCTCCAGCCCGAGAGGATGCGGGCGTCTTGCACGAAGAGGCCATGGGGATGTTCGGCACGGATGTCCCCGTTCGGCAAAGAAATGCAAAAGGATGAACCCTCGACCAACGTGACCGTCCCGGCCCCCAGCGGGCCGGCCGCCGTATCAGCATTCCACCCAGCCATCGAGGCCACCTCCGAGCAACTAGCGACAGCGTGCCGTCACCTGTGAGTCCTGCGGCTGCCCGCGCCGTCGTTTCTCCGACCGACGCTACGCTTGCTGGCTCCCCCAAGCTAGGGGCTGGCGTCGGTAGTGCTTTGCGAGGTTAGCGTGGGTGACATTGGATGCTGATTTCTCTATTCGCCGTACATCAGACCAAGGAGGAATGCATCCAATTCCTTGCTGACGCTCCGGGAGGATTCGGTGCCGCCGGAGGCATCAATCTCGTCGCCCTCCAGGCATAGGCCCACCCACGGCAGGCACGTTAGCTGAGGGGAGCGACGGTGTGCCTGCACGTCCGTTTCAACCTGGCGCGGGGAAGCAGCAGCCGCGGCGAACGTGCGGACCGGGTGCTTCTGGCCGATGGCGACGGCCCGATGAATGATCGACATGATGTCTTCCTTTCTGACTGTGCCGCGGGGAACGTCTATGTTCTCTCGGCGGACATTTACGGGGAGCGGGGTCTAAGATAATTGAACGTGACGTTCATTTCTCGAACGACTGCGTTTCATTGTGGCATGGCTCACCTTGGGAATCAATGCCCTTCCGGAGAATCCTGCTTGCGCCACCGAACGAAACGCTAGGGTTCTGCAGATCTTGCCAAAATCGGCAGGCAAAATGATTGGAAGAGCTATGCAACTTGAAGGCAAGACCGCCCTGATCACCGGCGGGGGACGCGGAATAGGCCGCGGTATCGTGGACCGCTACCTGGAGGAAGGAGCCCAAGTCGCCGTGGTCCAACGCCAGCCACTCGAGCCCGCCCTCGAGGGGCGCCCGGGCCTTCTCGGCATCCAGGCGGACCTGAGCGTCCCGTCCGCTGCAGCTGAGGTTGTCGATGGCACAGCTTCGCACTTCGGCGGCATCGACATCCTGGTCAACAACGCCGGGATCATGTTTGAGCGCAGCGTCTCCGAAATCCTGCCGGCCGAGTGGGATCTGATGATGGCCCTGAATATGCGGGCGCCGCTGTTTCTGGCCCAAGCCGCGTTACCGCACATGCGCCGGCGAGGCGGGGGAAGCATCATCAATATCGGCTCCATCGAAGGTCTGGCCGCCAACCCCGGCCATGCCGCCTACTGTGCGTCCAAAGCCGGCATTCACGGGATGACCCGCGCCATGGCGGTGGACCTGGGTGCGGACAATATCCGGTGCAATGCGATTGCGCCAGGATGGATTGCTTCCGAACTGAGCGAAGCCTACCTGGCCTCCCAGCCCGACCCGGCAGCCGCATACAGGGCCCTGGATCGCCTACACCCTGTGGGGCGCATAGGGCGCCCCGCCGACGTCGGCGACCTCGCCGTTTTTCTGGCAAGCGACAGGTCCAGTTTCATGACCGGGGAGATCATAGTGCTCGACGGTGGCAGGACAGCAAAGCTGCCCCTGCCATTTTGAAGCGGCCGGCACCCGAAAGGCGCGGGTCCTCCAAGAATGCCCGGCCCGCCCGCCCGGCAGGCGTCGTGCCTGGCCTTCAGTCCGCTCCTGGGGCCGCCTTGATGACCAGGGCTTTATCGAGCCTGCAGATCATGACTCTTCCCAGGCCGGCATCCTGGATCATCCAGAAGACGCTGCGGTCTATGGCAATCATGTCTATCCTCCCGGAGATGGCGCTTCCGTCACTCCGAAGCACGCGAACAGCGTCACCCCGGGAGAGATGGGACCAATCCGGTACTGGCCGGGAAGGAAGGGCCGTTCTGCGGGTAAGGTTCCTGGGCCCTCTTGGAGTCACCTTCAGGTCTGGGGAAGCTGATTGCAGTGCTTGATGTCGCATGATGGCCGTCCGTTGGGGCTCGCTCTCGAATCCTGATTCGGCTGATGGGGGCAGTGGGCTTGAACGCGGTCGCCGTTGACGGCACTGCCAGACCGCCCCACATCTCAGGGTGTTCATACAGTGAACACGACGTTCAAGTTACCGTGACGTGGGTAACTCGTCAAGAGCGCGCCACCTTCACCCGATCTGGTTCGCGACTCCGTTGAGAAAACCTCTTGCAAAGCCAGGTGAGTCGCGCCACAATAGGAATACGTTCATAAATTGAACGTTACGTTCAGAAATAAACGAGCCGGGTGCGTTTCCCAGCCGAAAGTTTGCTCCCGTGGAACCCCTGGTTCCCTTCCCGGTCAGTGAGGACCTCATCATGAATGCTCTCCAGCGGACTCTCGTCACCGCCGTCGCTCTTTTCCACCACGCCACTACCCAGCCTGACCCAGGCTCCGGCTCCGCATCACCCGCCGCGGCCGGGGCGGGAGTTATAACCTGCGGCCCCTGGGAAGGGTTGTACTTCGAGGGCAGCGCCTAGCTCCCCCGCGGTACATCGGATCTTAGGACGACAGTCAGAGGTGAAGACATGACCCACTGGCGGCAGAAGCCCAAGCGAAACGACCCCAAGGTGGTCGGCGAGGTCCTCCGCGAACGAAACGAAAGAAGAACAGCTGCCCTGATCGCCTGCATCAGCGAGATGAGCAGGAGGCAGGGTCCGGACGCGGTTACTCATGCCCTGGTTGCTGAACGCGCCGGCGTGCCCGTCCAGTACGTGCAATGGAAATACCCCTCGCGCGAAACGCTCATCGCCCTCGCTCGTGCCTAACCCTGCGGGCGCATCGCTCCCGGAAGCAGGTCAAGGGAGGGGGCCTCAGTTGCGGCCAGGATTTTGAAGCTGCTAGGACAAAGCCTTCGCGACGTCGCGGGCCGCCTGGCGCAGCTGGTCGATGGTGTCGGGCAGCCGGTCCGATTTGAGGCGCTGGACGGGGCCGTTAACCGAGAGTATGCCGACCAACGCACCCGCAACGTCGCGGACGGGGCAGGCGACCACGAAGAGCCCCTCTTCAAGCTCGTCGTCAAGGATGGCGTATTCCTGCTCCCGGACCTGGCGCAGCTCCTTCATGAGAGCCTTCCGGCTGGTGATCGTGTGGGGAGTGTAGGATTCCAGCTTCTCGGGCAGCTCCGTTGCGATTTGCTCATCGCTCAGTTCGGCCAGCAGGACCTTTCCTGTTGCACTGGCGTGTACCGGGTAGGTTCCCCCCAGGTAAAGGTGCGAGACGTTCAGGTAGCGTGAGGCCGAGGCCTCGGCTATCACGTCATAAGCCAACTCACCCCGGACCATGGCGAAGCTGAATGTTTCATTGAGCTTCGCTGCATATTCGTCCAGAACGGGCTGAATCCTGGCGACAGCACCGGTGTAGGGATCGGCAATCCTGCCCAGACGGGCCATCTGCCATCCCAACAGATAGCGGTTGTCGACGCGGTCCACGAAGCCTGTTTGCTCGAGGCTCAGGAGCAGGCGGAAGGCTGTTGGGCGTGTCATCCCCACAGCGTGGGCCAATTCGGTGACGGTGATGCCTTGCCGGTGACGGCCGAGTTCGCTGAGGAGCACGGTCGCCTTGATGACGGACTTGTTGGTCAGGTCCACGGACTCATCGGCAGTCGGCGCTTCGGCTCCTGCCAGTTCCTGCACGTCTGCGCTTCGTTCCGTTGCCATGTCCGCTCCCGGTTCGAGTACTCAAGGCGGGCGGCCTTGTGATGTCGATACCCATCCTATGCTCTTTCAACTAGCGAACGGCGCGTTCAACCGGGGCTTCGAACACCGGCGCTTCCCTGCCACAAATGCGGTATGCGAACTCGTCCAGCCCCCTTTGCCGGTGAGCAGGACCGCGGCCACGCTCTCGGGCAACGGTTCCCGGCTCCGCAGATTGCTGCTGGCTCCAACGACTTCTTCGCTGGTGCTCATGGAACTCCTAAGTTCGTACGTGCCGGGCTTTGCCGGCTGTAGTCCTCGTGTCAGCTCATGACCTTTGCTGCATTGACCTGCCTGGATGCAGCAACGGCGTTGCGGGCCGCGACGGACAGCAGCCCGGTGTCAGAGGCGGTGGGCATGAAGCGGAATCCGAGGGCGGCCATCCTTTCGGAGAGTTCCGGCTCTCCGGTGTAGATACCGGGGGTGACGCCTGCTGCTGTGCAGCGGCGCGCGATGTCCGCGAGGATCCCGTCCGGTCCTTCGCCGGTCAGTTCCTCCAGTGTCACTCCCAGGCTGAGGGACAGGTCGTACGGTCCTACGAAAATGCCGTCCGGTCCGGTGGCGAGAATCTCGTCGAGATTGGCCAGACCGGCGGCTGTTTCGATCATCAGGATGCACAGGGTGTCATCCTGCGGGTTGCCCGTGGCGGGCTTTGGGTACCGGGGGCTTCGGCGGGTTGGTCCGTAGCTGCGGTTTCCGCGCGGGGGGAAGCGGCAGGCGGCTATGAGTGAAGCTGCTGACGCCGCATTCTCCACCGTGGGGAAGATGATTGCGCCTGCACCCGCGTCCAGGATTCGGCCGATGATTCCCATGTCGTGACCGGGAACGCGGACGATGGACGGTACCGAAAACAGGTGCGCAGCTTCGATCAGCGGCTGCATTTCGTGGGTTTCCGGGCCTCCGTGCTGGCCGTCAACGCAGATCCAGCCGAACCCTTCGGCTGCCAGGGTGTCCACGACGGCAGGATCGCGGAAGCTGACCCAAGCCCCGGCATGGATCTCACCGTCGTCGAGGATTAGACGCGGAGTCCGCAGCCCGCTGTTCCGTTCACTTTCACCGTAGATCTTCATTTCTTCGTTCTCCTTGTTGTCAAAGGTTGTTTGGGGCGAATATGCGCTTCGAACGGAAGGGCGCCCTGCCGACGCAAGCCCGGTCAGAGCACCCTTCCGTTCGCGTTTGCGTAGCCGCAGAGTTACTTGACTGCCACCTTGGCCAGGGGTGCTGAGGTGTCGCTCAGGCTCAGGCCTTTGGTCTCCGGTGCCAGGTACTGGGAGATGACAGCACCCAGCACACAGATGCCGGCGGCGATCAGCATCGTGGTTCCCACGCCCAAGCTGTCCACCGACATCGGGAGGATGAATGTTCCCGCTGCTGCGCCGATTCGTGAAAACGCAGTGGCGAAGCCGACCCCGGCACCACGGATTTCCGTGGGAAAGACCTCGCCGGGGTAGACCCCGGTCAGGGCCGTAGAGACGGCGTTGAAGAAGGAGAAGATGATGAAGCAAACCAAGATAACCATCGGCGAGACGTGTGCGAACAGGCCGATGACCACCAATGCGACGGCGGCGATCCACATCGGCGGGATGGACAGCTTGCGGCGTCCGACCTTTTCGATGAGGAACATCGCGGCCAGGGAGCCGGCCACCACCACGCCGTTGAGCAGCAGCGCTCCGGCCAGGCCATCTTCAACGCCCAGGCTCTCAAGCACGATCGGCGCGAAGGTGGCGATCGCGAAGTACGGGGTGACGTTGCAGACCCAGTACATGCACACGAAGATCGTCGCGTTGCGGTATTGCGGGGAGAAGAGTTTGCGGAAATTGGGCTTCTCCGCCTTCTCGTACGCCAGGTCCCTGACGTCTGCTTCCTCCATGAACTCCTGGGCAACGGCGAGCCCCTCCTCAATCCGCCCCTTGCTGATGAGCCAGCGCGGGGATTCGGGGGAACCGAGCCGGAGCAGGAAGACGATCAGGGAAGGGACGGTGCTCATGCCCAGGATGATGCGCCAGTCGGCGTGGATCGATGTGGACAGGTAGTACCCCACGGCGTAGGAGATCAGGTAGCCGACGTACCAAGCTACCTCCTGGAATGCCATGAGCTTGCCCCTCAGCTTGGCCGGAGAGAATTCGACGAGCAACGGCCAGCCGATCGCGTAATCGGCGCCAATTGCCATACCCATGACGAGGCGGATCAGGAACAACTGCCAGGCATCCGCGACGAAGAACTGAGCAGCGGAGCCAAGCAGGAAGATGGCGAGGTCGACGATGAACATCGGCTTGCGCCCGACCTTGTCGGCCAAGTAACCGCCGATGGGGCCACCAAAGAAGATGCCGATCAAGGCAGAAGCGCCGATCAGGCCCTGCCAGGTGGCGGAGAGGCTCAGATCCGACGTCAGCGCCGGCATGACGAGCCCGATGCCGCCCAGGATGAAGCCGTCGATGAACATGCCGCCGGCGATCACCGCGCTGAGCTTGTACAAGAACCGCCTCTTTTGCGGATCCGGGGCGACCGACGACTGCAAAGATGGCCTCGGGGCCGGGGTAACAGGTGTATTCACGATGGACTTCCTTGTAGATCGTGCTATTTCGAACGGGATGAAAGCTCGCCTGCGATGTCAGCGCGGCGGATTTGGGGGGCTGAGTAGTCAGGCCCGATTCGTTCATTTTTCGAACGTCGTGCTCAAAAATATGGCATGCGCCACATCCCGTGTCAATAGCTGTTGCGTAATCTCCCTGACGAAAAAAGAACCCTTGACAGTGAGCTGGCTACCTTCTAAATTGAACGCAGTGTTCAGTTTATGAACGTAGATCCCTAGTTGTCGCCTTGCCAGGCACGAGTCCAAGGAAGCACCGCTGCCATGAAAAATGAACCCCTGAGCCTTTTCGCCTTTGACGTCTTCGCCCCGTCCCATCTGACATCGGGGTCATGGCGCGCTGAGGGCGACCAAGGCTCCCGCTATACGGACCTGCAGTATTGGACGGGCGTAGCGCAGATGCTGGAAAAGTCGGGCTTCGACGGCATTTTCTTCGCCGACAACCTCGGCTATCACGATGTGTTCCGGGGGAACAGTGATGCCGCGCTGCGCGACGCCGCGCAGTTCCCCATCAATGACCCGACCGTGTTGATCAGCGGCATGGCGGCCGTGACGAAGCACCTCACCTTCGGGGTGACCTGCTCGGCGACGTATGAACCGCCCTATCTGCTGGCCCGCAAGTTCAGCACCCTGGACCACCTGACTTCCGGGAGGGTTGGCTGGAACATCGTGACCTCGTACTCGGAGGCCGCGGCCCGCAACCTCGGCAAGGTGCAGCAGCTTAGCCCGGCTGAGCGTTACGACCTTGCCGATGAGTACATGGACGTCGTCTACAAGCTCTGGGAAGGTTCATTCGAGGAGGACGCCGTGGCCCGGGATGCCGAATCGGCTACGTACATCGACCCGGCGAAGGTGCACCCGATCAACCACTCCGGCCAGCACTTCACTGTGCCCGGCTTCCACCTGTGCGAGCCGTCCCCCCAGCGCACGCCTGTGCTGTTCCAGGCCGGGTCGTCCTCCAGGGGCATGGAATTCGGCGGCAAGCATGCTGAGGCCGTCTTCATCCAGAGCACCTCCGTGGAGGGTGCCAAGCGCTCAGTGGCCAAGCTCCGCCAGGCAGTGGCAGACGCGGGCCGCGACCCCCGCGACGTCAGGGTAGTCATCCTGCTCACTGTGGTGGTGGCTCCCACCGACGAAGAAGCCCAAGCCAAGTACCAGCAGGCCGTGGAGAACGCACCAATCGATGGAATCCTGGCACGCTTCAGCGGTTGGACCGGCATCGATATGTCCGAGTACGACTTGGACACCCCCTTGCGGTCCGTTGGAACGAAGGCAGGGCAGTCGATGGTGGACATGTTTTCCAAGGCCGACCCCGACCGGGACTGGACCCCGCGCCAGATCGCCGAATTCCTCGCCGTCGGCGGTACAGGTTCCACGATCATCGGCTCCCCGGAAACCGTCGCCGCAGAACTGCGCCGCTGGCGTGACGAGGCCGACGTCGACGGCATCAACCTCAGCTACATCACCAAGCCCGGCAGCTGGGAAGACTTCATCGAGCTGGCCCTGCCCGAACTCCGCGCCCAGGGAATCGTTTCCCCAGCCCGCCCGGAAGACCAGGAACCGGTAACACTGCGGGAAAAGCTCTTCCCCGGCCACAAGTACACGCTGGACTCCCACCCCGCCACCGAACACCGTACCAAGCACCTGAGCGAAGCCACCCGCTGACGCCCAGCTGAACCAGCAATATCAACGGAGATACTTCAATGACTAAACAGACAGACGTAGTCGTCATCGGTGCCGGTCTTGCCGGCCTCATCACTGCCCGTGAGCTCGGCAACCGCGGCCACAACGTGGTCGTCCTGGAAGCCCGCGACCGTCTTGGCGGCCGCTTGTGGACCGATCGCCGCCTGGGCCAGAACCTGGAGATCGGCGGCAACTGGCTGCACTGGACCCAGCCGCATGTCTGGGCCGAGGTCACCCGCTACGGCCTCGAGGTTTCCCGCGGCCCGCGCTCCGAGGAAACGTTCTGGCTCGCCGGGGACGAAGTGCGCCGCGGCACGCTGGAAGACTTCATGTCACTGATCGACCCCGGCATGACCCGGCTGCTCGAAGACACCATGAAGTGGCTGCCCCGACCGGATGCACCGCTGACGGTGGAGAACCTGGCCGACGTCGACCAGTACAACCTGCAGGAAATGCTGGACAAGCTGGACCTCTCCGAGGACGAGCGGAACGCGAATGAGGCAGCCTGGGTGGGCCACTTCAACGCACCCCTGGACCAGTGCGCCTACGTCAACGCCCTCCGCTGGACCGCCGCATCATCCGGCCATTGGCACCTCATGCACGAGGCCTCAGCGATCTTCCGTCTGAAGAACGGCAACGACACGCTGACCAAGGCGATCGCCGAGGACACCAACGCTGACATCCGCCTCAACGCCCCGGTGACCGCCGTCCGCCGCAACAGCGGGGGAGCCACCGTCACCTACGGCGATGGCCAGGAAATCGAGGCCAAGAAGGTCGTCATCACCCTGCCGCAGAACGTGCTGCACAAGCTCGATGTCCAGCCCGCCCTGTCCGACGGCAAGCTCGCCGCCAGCCGGGAAAAGACCGCGTCCCAGGGCGTCAAGGCCTGGATCCGGGTCAGGGGACCCATCAAGCCGTTCTTCGCCTACTCGGCCCAGGACAAGCCCCTGTCCGTAATCCGCACCGAATTCATCGGTGAAGACGACGCCGTCCTGGTCGGCTTCGGTGCCGACGCGGACC
Organism: Arthrobacter sp. 05T444; assembly: GCF_056395905.1. Lineage (NCBI taxonomy): Bacteria > Bacillati > Actinomycetota > Actinomycetes > Micrococcales > Micrococcaceae > Arthrobacter > Arthrobacter sp. 05T444. The sequence continues at coordinate 13,667 of NZ_JBFTKK010000024.1, read as the reverse complement.
GCATCGACGTGACCGACATCGAACAGGTCCAGGAAGCCATCAAGGTATGGCGCGACGACCTGGAAGTCCTCGAGGTGGCCGGCCACCACTGGATGTCCGATCCTTACGCCGAGGAGACCTGGCAGATCCAGCGCCCCGGCCAGCTCACCAAGTACCACCGGGAACAGCAGGTCAGCGAGGGCGCACTGCATTTCGCCAGCGGCGACATTGCCAACATCTGGGCCGGCTTCTTCGACGGCGCTGTCGAGAGCGGCCTGCGCGCCGGCCGCAACATCCACGCAGAGCTCCAGGAACAGCCATGAGCGCCCCCGCACTCGAAGGTCGTCGGATCGACTCCGACCAATACCGGGCCGTCATGCGGCACCTGCCCACCGGCGTTGCCGCGATCTGCTCCACGGACCCGGTCACGGGGGCCCAAAACGGCATGATCGTGGGAACCTTCGCCTCACTGTCAATGGAGCCCCCGCTGGTGACCTTCAGCGTCACCCACACCTCCACAAGCTGGCCCAAAATTGCAGAGATCGGACGGTTCAGCGTCAGCCTCCTCTCCGATGACCAGCAGCAGGTCTGCCGTGCACTCTCGGCGAAGGGTGAGGACAAGTTCAGCGCCGTGAACTGGTCCGAATCCGGGTGGGGCACTCCACACATCCACGGTTCGCTTGCCTGGTTCGACTGCCGGACCGAGCAGCAGATCGTTGCCGGAGACCACCTGATCGTCGTCGCCAGCGTGCTGGAAATGACGCCCGGCGAGGGAACTCCCCTCATCTTCCACGGCGGTCGCTTCGGAAGCTTCCGTGAAATCGCCTGACCTGCGAAGCCGCCTGATCAAGGAGCACTGATATGGACATCACCCCAGCAACAGCCGCCACCCCCGTGGCCGACATCACGCCCGCCTACTACCGACAGGTACTGGGCAAACTTCCCACCGGCGTCGTGGCCATCACCGGCGTCAACGATGACGACGAAAGACTCGGCCTCGTCGTCGGCACCTTCCAGTCCCTGTCACTGGACCCGCCGCTGGTCATGTTCTGCGTCGACAAGTCGTCCTCCACCTGGCCGAAACTGCGCAAGCTCCAGAACTTCACAGCCAACATCCTCTCCGATGACCAAGTCAGTATCTGCCGGTCCCTGTCCCGCAAGGGACCCCAGAAGTTCGAAGGGCTCCCCTGCACCACAGGCCCCTTGGGAACCCCGCACCTGGACGGCGCGACTGCCTATATCGACTGCGTCGTCACAGCCGAGGTCGTGGTGGGCGACCACTACATGGTGGTCGGAGCCGTGACCAACATGAACGAAGGAACCGGCAACGCCCTGATCTTCAGGGGCGGCAAGTTCGGCCAGTACCAGCCCATCGAAATCCCGGCACCGGAAGTAGCAAGGAGTGCATCATGAACCGACGGGAAACCATTCTCAACGCCTGGAACCGCGCCTGGGGCGACGGGGACCTCACGGACTTCGAGCAGCTGCTCGCACCCGGGTACGTCCGCCGATCCAAGTCAGGCAGTGAAGATTACGCCAGCCTGAGGAAAACCATCGAGGCCACCCACGCAGCCTTCCCGGACACAACCACCGAGATCCTGCACATCATCGAAGACGGAGCCACCGCCGCGATCCACTGGCAGACCCAGGGCACGCATCAGGGTGAATTCATGGACGTCCCCGCGACCGGCCGGAGCATCACCGTTTCCGGCGCATCCTTCCTCCGCTTCGAAAACGACCAACTTGCAGAGGAATGGGTGGTCTGGGATCCACGCGAGCTCCTCTCAGCTCTCGGCATCTGGCACCTGGGACCCGGCAACGCCTAGGCAGAACGCCCACGGGCGCTTACCGACCACGGGCAGCAGCCCCTCCCGCACCGCCGCCCACACATGCTTTCAACCGCCCAGGAGGCGCGACAATGACTCTTCAAGGACATTCCCTCATCGCTGGGGAGACCGTCACCGGCACCAGCGGAACGACCTACGGGATTAACCCCGCCACGAACGAACAGCTGGAACCGGCCTACACCCTCATCAGCGAGCAACAGCTGAAAGCGGCCACGGACGCAGCCACCGATGCCTTTGACTCCTTCAGCACCCTCGAACCCGAGCAGCATGCGCGGTTCCTGGACGCAATTGCCGAGAACATCGACGCCATCGGTGATGAACTGATCGAGCGGGCCTCCACAGAAACCGGGCTCGGCGCCGACCGGCTGCGGGGCGAACGGGCCCGCACCACAGGACAGCTGCGGCTCTTCGCTGACGTCGTGCGACGGGGAGACTTCCGTGGTGTCCGCATCGACCCGGCTCTGCCCGACCGGGCTCCCCTTCCGCGGGCCGACATCCGGCAGCGCCAGATCCCGCTCGGCCCCGTAGCCGTTTTCGGCGCCAGCAACTTCCCGCTGGCCTTCTCCGTCGCAGGCGGCGACACAGCCTCGGCCTTCGCAGCCGGCTGCCCGGTGATCGTCAAGGCACACAACGCCCACCCCGGCACCGCCGAGCTGGTCGGCCAGGCCATTGTCAACGCCGTCCGCGACCTTGACCTGCACCCGGGCGTCTTCTCCCTTATCTACGGCTCGGGTGCGAGCATCGGCCAGGCGCTGGTGGCGGATCCCGCCATTAAGGCGGTGGGCTTCACCGGTTCCCGCGGCGGCGGTACCGCGCTGATGCGCACGGCTGCAGCCCGCCCGGAACCGATCCCGGTCTATGCGGAAATGTCCTCCATCAATCCTGTCTACGTTTTCCCCGGCGCGCTGAACGGGGACGTTGAAACGCTCGCCCAGCAGTACGTCGCCTCCGTCACCGGCAGCTCGGGGCAGCTCTGCACGTCGCCCGGGCTGGTTTTCGTTCCCGCCGGTGAGGCCGGAGACCAGTTCACGGCGGCCGTAACCGAGGCTGTCACGCAGCTTTCCGGACAGACCATGCTCAGCGGCGGGATCGCCTCTGCCTGGGAACACGGCCATAATGCGCTGGAGTCCGCCGCCGACGTCGAGCTGATCGGCCGGGGCAAGGGCGGCCCGACCGCGAACGCGCCAGCCCCCGCAGTGTTCTGGGCGGACCTGGATGTCTTCACCACAAACCCGGTGCTGCATGAGGAGGTCTTCGGCGCCGCCAGCCTCGTCGTCCGCTACAAGGGAGTTGAAGACCTGATCGAGGCCACCCGATTGCTGGAAGGACAACTCACGGCCTCGCTGCACGTGGCCGAGGAGGACTACCCCGTTGCCTCGGGCCTGATCCCTGCCCTGGAGCGCAAGGTCGGCAGGATCCTCATCAACGGATGGCCCACGGGTGTGGAAGTCGGCCACGCCATGGTCCACGGCGGCCCCTACCCGGCCACGTCCGATTCGAAGACGACGTCGGTGGGCACACTGGCGATCAACCGGTTCCTGCGCCCGGTGGCGTATCAGAACTTCCCGGAGCAGCTGCGCCCGGCACCCCTGCAGGATGCGAACCCGTGGAACGTCAACCGGCTGGTCGATGGCAAGCCCGAACAGGCTGGCTAGAAACTTCCGCGCACCTCATGCTTCCGGCCCCGGATAGACCTCTCCCAACACAGAATCATCCGGGGCCGGAAATCCACCTTTACCAGGCAGACAAAGGACTTCATCATGCCAACCATTACGCTCGAAAACATCGCGGACACCCTCCGCACGGCCCGCCTTCAGGGCGAACCGATCGCAGCCCCGACCGAGACGTGGCCGTCTCTTGACGCGGATGCCGCATTCGAAGTGCAAAAGATCAACGTCAGCCACGCCGTGGCCGACGGCGACCGTCTGGTGGGCTACAAGCTCGGCAACATCGCCAAGGTCATGCAGGACGCCTTCGGCCTCGACCAGCCGGACTACGGGCATCTGCTGGCCAGCACCTTCACCTACGAGGGCACCACGCTCGACCGGAATAAGTTCATCGAACCCTTCGTTGAACTCGAGCCCGCATTCGTGCTGAGAGGGCACCTCGGCGGCCGCAACACCACCATCGCAGACGTCATCAATGCCATCGATTACGCTTTGCCGGCGATTGAAATCATCGACTCCCGGGTCAAGGACTGGGCGATCGGACTCCCGGACACGCTGGCGGACAACGGCTCCACCGGGGCCATCATTCTCGGCGGCACCCCCCGGCACGTCACGGACCTGAACCTGCGCGACACACGGGGCGTCCTGCGGTTCAATGACCGGGAAGTTATCGCCGGGACCACCGGCAACATTCTCGGCAACCCGTTCGCCGCCGTCGCCTGGCTCGTCAACCGCCTCGCCGACTACGACGTCGAGTTCGAACCCGGGCAGGTCATCCTCCCCGGCAGCTGCCTGCAGGCAGTCCCCATGAAGGATGCCGGCCGCTGGTCAGGGACCTTCGAAGGCTGGGGCACCATCGAATTCGACGTCTCGGTTTAGCAGAGAGCCGAACCGGTGTGCCCGCCCCTGTACGGGCCGGGCACATCGGTCAGAACCTGCTTCAAGACGGTCTGGCTAGTCCTCGTTTCCCAGCCCCGCTTGCTCCATGAGTTCCGTCAGCCATGGCCGGTGTTCACGGTGGAACGCTATCCCTTCGGGCAGACCCTGAACGGTTGGTTCAGATCCCTTGATATCGATGGTGATGCGGCCGGCCGCCATTGGCGCATTGGTGATGTGCAGGTCACCGTATGAATCGGGGAGTGCCGGGTCCATCCAAAAGCCGCCACGGGAAATGTGGGCGTCGTACCGCATCAGGCTTGTAATCAACATGATCGGCGTGGTCGCTGCCCACGCCTGTGGGGAACAGGCCGTTGGATAGGGCACAGGCTCGGCGACCTGGTCACGGCTGAAACCGCAGAAGAGTTCCGGGAGACGGCCGTCGCTGTAATCGGCCGCCTCGAACAGGGCGGTGGCGATGCGCTGTGCCTCTTCCACGAAGCCGTACCGCATCAGTCCGACGGCGATGATCGCGTTGTCATGCGGCCAGACCGAGCCGTTGTGGTAGCTCGCGGGGTTGTAGGCGCCCATGTCGCTCGCGAGTGTTCGCACACCCCAGCCGCTGAACATCTCGGGGGACATGAGCCTTTCGGCTACCAGGGGGACCTTGTCTTCATCCATGATGCCGTGCCACAGGCATTGCCCCATGTTGGAGGCGCATGCATCGACTTGCCGTTTCCGGCCGTCCAGGGCGATAGCGTAGTAGCCGCGGTCGGGCATCCAGAATTCCTCGTTGAATTTCTTTTTCAGCTGTGCTGCTTCCGCGGCGAGCCGGGCCGCCAAAGGCGCGTCACCGGCGTCGTACGCCAACAAAGCCCGGGCCAGATATGCGCTGTAGGTCAAAGCCTGGACCTCGCACAGCGCGATAGGGGGTTCGGCGATACGACCGTCCGCGAAGTTGACGCCGTCCCAGGAGTCCTTCCAGCCTTGATTGATGAGGCCTTGGTCATTGAGGCGCTCATACTCGACGAAGCCGTCGCCGTCCCTGTCCCCGTAGTCCCGAACCCAGTCCAGCGCGCGGTCGGCGTGAGGCAGCAGTGCGGCGATGGTGTCCTTGGCGAAACCCCAACGGCTAACCGATGCGAGTGTCATCACGAACTGTGGAGTCGCGTCCACGCTGCCGTAGTAGACGGACTTGCCGCCCAGGGAAAGCCCGCTGGAGACGCCGAGCCGGACCTCGTGAAGAATCTTCCCCGGTTCCTCCTCGCTCATGGGATCCACCACGCGGCCTTGGCGGTCAGCCAGCGTCTGCAACGTGCCCAGTGCCAGCGACGGGTCCACCGGTAGGGCCATTTCCGAAGCCGTGAGCGAGTCCCGGCCGAAGAGCGTCATGAACCAGGGCGCCCCGGCGGCCACGACGATCCGCTCCGGATGGGCGGGATCCTCAATGCGCAGCGCGCCCAGATCGTCGTAGCTGCGGCGCAGAGTCCGTTCGATGGAACGGTTGCCTATATGCAATTTGGGAATCCTCGCTACCCAATCCTGGCGCCGACGGTCGCTGGGAGACATCTCACCTCGAACCGGACGAACAAACGACGCCACCGGTGCAGAGCCGTCGACAGTGGGCACCACGGTCAGCAGGGTGCTCCACTGTCCATGTGGCGGGACAACCACCCGGTAGGTCAGGGCCTCCGGGGTGACGTCGGCGCCGCTGGAATAAACGACGACGCCCTTCCGGACGTCCTGCCAGACCGCCCTAATGGTCAGCGAGTCCGCGTCCGCGTGACGGGATTCTTCCCAGTGCCGTTGGACGCGCGCCTCTTTCACCTCGAAGAGATCCGCGAAGTCCGATTCGACGTTCAGGTTTACCACGCATGCGGCTTCGTCCGAGGAGTAGTTCCGGATGGTGATCTCCTCAAGGACCCCGACACCCACTTCCCGCAGGCGTTCCACGATCAGCGGACTGTCCGCGTACCCATCGGAGCGGGGGACGCGGCCAATGAACAAGGCCCGATAAGGTTCCTTCGCCGATGCTGTCAGCGGCTCCAGAGGCTGCCCATTGATTGCCAGGTTCCAGCGGGACAAGATGCGGGTGTCCTCGTGGAAAACACCGTGCGGATGCTCCGGATGGATGTCACCATTCGCCGACGAAATACAGAAGGATGAACCCTCCACCAAAGTAACCGTGCCTGCCCCCACAGGCCCGGCAGCCGTGTCAGCATTCCATCCAGCCATCCCCGCCTCCTTCAACGGTTCAAGACCGGGGCGGCGTTATGCGAGGCTGGGTCCAGCCATCGATCGCCCTTACCCCGTTGGCTAGACGCTACGCCTGTACTGCCTCGGATAATAGGCACTCGGCCCGTCCAACATTGAGCCTGGTCGCAGTCGCGTCCTTCGACTCCTAAGTACTTCTGCTAATTCTCTGTCGCCCACCCGCACACGCACTTCGGGGGCAGCGGAAATCGATTGGTTGAACAGTGGTCGGGAGGGGAGAGGCCGCGCACTGACCAGAAAATGCACTGTAGGGCACCTCGCCAAAACGCAAACGGACGACGGCGGGACGTCCCGCCGTCGTCCGCTGTGTTGACCTTGTTTCGCTCCGATGTAATAAACGCGACTTCCCCGGAAACTAAGCGAGTGTACTCACAACGCATATTGGGGAGGCTCGACAGCTACATGAAAAAGACCATTCGCACCAGAGCAGGGCTGGTAAGTATCGCCGCCGCACTGTCCCTCGCGGTATCCGGCATCCTGCCTGCCCAGGCGGCAGACACACCGCACACCAACTGGAACTTCGCAATCGACTCAACCGCGAATGTGGTTGCTTATGATGGCGCCGGCACTCTCTGGTCCTATTCCTGGATGTCACCCGGGGTGACGCCGCAGCGCAGGGCCATTGGGCCGGCAGGGTCTACGGTCCCGAAGGTTTTCTTCGTTACCAACTGGAACTCTGACGATGCCGGTGTTCCGGATCTGATCGTGCAGAACAAGAACGGCACCCTGACATACCGTGAGGGAATCAGCACCGGCGGGTTCCACGATTACGCGATCGGCACCGGCTGGCAGAACTACGAGATCACCGTGGGCCAGTGGAAGAAGACGGACAAATACCCGTCCATCATCGCCAGGAACAACGCCACGGGTGACTTGTTCCACTACGGAAACCCGTCGGGGAAGGGTCTTTCACCGCGGGTGAGGATCGGCCGCGGCTGGAATGGGCTGTCCTTCAATCTGCTGGACTGGGATAGGGACGGCAACAACGACGTTGTTGCCAAAAATTCCTCCGGGCAACTCAAGTTGTACCGGACCAACGGTGCCGGATCGTTCATCTCCGAACCCCGCGCGACTATCGGCACCGGCTGGAACGCCATGAGCTCCATCCGCGCCATGTCAGGACTCACCGGCAACGGGACGGTCGGCCTGATGGCTCGGGACAGTGCGGGGGTCCTTCACTACTACCCGGCAAACAGGAGCGCTTGGGCGCCGCGGCAGACCTTCACCAAGGGCTGGGCTCTGTACACCATCGCAGGCAACTGACGGCGTGGTGTGTCACGAAGGACTTATTTTGGGCCGCCTGCGAGCACTGCCGACGGGCGTCAGGGGCGCTGGAAACATCCCGTATTTAGGCCACGCCCGGGATTTATGGCGCGAATGGGCCTGAGGCGAGGGCGCGGAGAATTCGCCCGGCGTTCTGCAGTGCGTTGGTCGCCTGGGCTGGATCTTTGGATGTGTCTTGGGCCGTGAGGTCCCGCAGCGCTATTACCTTTGACAGGCCTAGTTGGCGGGCTGCTTGCTGGTCCAGGGTCGAGGCGCCAACGACTGCAGCCACCGGGGTGTTTCCTGCGCGGCTGCATACGGCGGAGATAAGTTTGCCGCCTGATGTCTGGTCGTCGAGGCGTCCTTCTCCGGTCACGAGCATGTCGCACTGCTGCGCGTGCGTGTCGAAGCGCAGCAGATCCAGGAAGTAGTCGGCTCCGGAGACGAGGGAGCCGCCCAGAAGGAGGAGGCCGAAGCCGATGCCCCCGGCGCTGCCGGCTCCGGGGATATCGGCGAGGGCGGGCGCGTCGATGTTTGGGATGGTGTTGCAGGCTTGGACGAGGGCGCGGAGGCCTTGGTCGAGCACCGCGACCAGCTCAGGGTCCGCTCCTTTCTGCGGTCCGAAGACGTGCGCGGCCCCTTGAACTCCGCATAGGGGGCTGGTTACGTCGCTGGCACCGATGAGTTCAATTCCATCGAAGTCGAATGCGGTCCTCAAATCGACGTGCGCTATTCGGTGAAGTGAGCCTCCGTCCGGTTCCAGCAGGCGTCCTTGTTCGTCCCGAAACTCCGCGCCGAGGGCGGCAAGCATTCCGGCCCCGCCATCGGTGCTGGCGCTGCCTCCGAGGGCAATGACGATGGTCTTCGGTTCCAGGAGCGCAGCAGCCAGGATGGCTTCGCCCAAGCCCCGGCTCGACGCCGCCAAGGGACGTAACGGGCCCTGCACCGTGGCAAGACCGCAGGTTCCTGCCACTTCCACCACCGCTGTTGTCCCGTCAAAGGCGATCTGGGTGAGCTGCACTTCGCCGTCGGCGTTGTGGACCTCAACTGTTTGCGCCCGTGAGCCGGCGAACACGGCTGCCTCGACGCTCCCGTCTCCGCCATCGGCGAGGGGGAGGACTGTTACCTGGACCTGTGCGTCGGTGGTCAGGGAGTCGATTCCTGAGCGGATGGCTTCGGCGACGCCAAGCGCACTCAGGCAGCCTTTGAACTTGTCAGGGGCGACCAGAACGCGCGTGGCACGGGGTGCGGCGTCACGGGCATGCGGACCGGATTCCTCGCGGGGGCGGCCGGCTGTGAGTTGACTCATGCTGTTTCCTTCAGTGCGGTGTTGGGGAGGGCTATGCGTCGTTGCTGTGTCCAACAAAGTAGACATCACAAAACTCATATTGTCTAGCAATTCACATAATTTTGTCTGACAATCACAAGTGGATGTGCCTAACCAAAGGCGATAAAGTGGCGGGGAAACAGAGGAGTTCCCAGTGACAGCCCAGCCAGCGACCGCGTCCCGCGTCGATGTCATAGCCGATGACATGCGCTCGCGAATTCTGCGCGGCGAATACGTTGGCGATACCTCCTTCACCGAAACGGACGTCGCCACCCGCTACGACGTAGCCCGGCCCACCGCGAAGGCCGCAATAGAAAAGCTTGTTTCCGAATCAGTGCTCGAGCGCAGCACGAACAAGACGGCAAGAGTCATCAAACTCGGGCCCGAAGATGTCCGCGACATCTACTTCACGCGGGCGCGGCTTGAAAAAGCCGTCCTCCTGCAACTGGCGCAGGCACGTTCGGTTCCGGCCGGAGCAATAGCCGCCCAGCGGGAACTCGAACTACTGGACGGCAACTCCGGCTTTGACACCGTGGACCCGGACATGCGCTTTCACATGGCACTCGTGGACAGTATCGGCAGTCCAAGAACCAGCCGCATGTACGGCTCACTCGTCTCCCAGGTCAAACTCTGCATGGCCCAGATCCAGGGCCTCCAGCTCGTCCAGCCCGAACGCATCATCAAAGAACACCAACACCTGCTCGAACTCATAGAAGCCGGCGACGGAGCCGCTGCCAGCAACGTCCTCGACGAGCACCTTAGCCGCCCCAGAGAACGCCTCGTGGCCGCCGTGGGCGGAGTGCCGGGCCCGGAAGCGTTCCGCGACTAAATCCCGGGACTCGCCATCTCCTTCCCTGTTGGAGACGCGAGGGTGCCGGCCCGCCCCTGACGGTCACTTCTGATCCCTGCCGGGTTCACGGCTCACGCCTTCTGAGCGTTGCCAAGTTCGTAGATGGCGTGGTCCAGGAGGTCCCGCTGGATGGGGCGCAGCATGTATGAGCCGTGGAGGTAGGCGTCAATTTCCATGGTTCCCGCGTCTCCGCCGATGCTGAAGTAGTGCATCCATAACTCATCGACATCAAGGTCGGCCTGCCGGAATGCTTTGGCCGTCAGGTCCCGTTGAGCCTCGCCGTCCGAGTCAACGCTCATGGCGTTCGGTCGAGGTCCGTCGTCGGTTCAAGAGTCTCGTGGGCTACGGCGCTAAGAGGGATCTCCTGCGTGCGGGCGCGTGCGATCATGACCTGCAGGGCGGCCCTCTCGCTCACGCGGAGGCGCTCCATGAGCACGCCCTTGGCCATGTCAATCAGGCTCCGGCTGTGCAGGGCGTCCTTCAGTGCGTCACTGAGTTGCTCGGCGCGTTCCCGGGCCTGGAGGTTGGCCAGGATGAGCGCAGCAGGTCCGGCAAGAAGGGACAAGACCTGTTCGCTGCGTTCGTCGAAGGCGTGGGGCACATCTGCATAGACCTTCATCGCGCCAATAGCCTCGGGTTCACTGCGTCCGGTCACGTCCGGAACCAGGAGGGGAACGCTGATGCAGGACAGTAAGCCAAGACGGGCGCCCGCCCTGCTCCATTCCGGCCAGTGTTGATCATGGCGAAGGTCGTCCACCCGCACCGTCTGGGCGCTCGCCCAGGCCGCGAGGCAGGGTCCATCGCCGAGATCGTACTGCAGCCGGTCGGCCCGCTTCACGATGCTGTTGGTGGACGCTGTGCTCGTCGGCCGGCCGTGGGCATCGATGAGCGTGCCTCCGGCGCCGACGCTGCCGGGCAGGCTTTGGTGCGCTGCCTGTGCAATGTTGGCGACGGCCCGGTCAACCACTGGTTCTGTGAGCAGGAGGCCCGTGACCCGAGCGAAGATCTCGGGCAGCTCGCCTGCCATTGGGTGCTTCCGCGTCACTGGCTGGCCTCACATGTCATCAGGGTCGTGAGCATCCCTCTGGAGGGATACGTCCGGCAGGTGCTTCCCATCATAGTGCTGCGCCCTGCAAGGACTGCCGTGGGCTTACTGCTGTGCTTCGTCATCACGTTTCACCTGCTCTGGGAGCTTTGAGCCGTTCAAGATGTCCGTGGCTATCTGCTTCAGTTGTTGTTTGCTGGACCGTGCCATCTCATGCAGAAGAGTGGCAGCATCCTCGCGGCTGCCCCGGGTTTGGGCCATGATGAGGCTCAGGGCGGCGTCAATGATTGCCCTGGACTGCAGCGCCCCGTGCAGGCCTTCGGGATGGATCTCCAGCCGGTGCACCCGAAGCGCCAAGCGGAGAATCCGGGACAGCGGCACCGCATACGATTCCACCGCGGCAATGGTTGCCGCATTAAACGTGTGTGTGCTCCGGGCATAACAATTGAGAGCTGCCGCTGCGTTCGGTCCTGCATTTACCGGAACGGCAAGGACCGATGTGATGCCGTCGTCCGTGACCGCCTGTGAGTACCGACTCCACCGTTCGGACGTTTTGAGGTCCGAGACGAGGACGGTTCGGTTTTCCCGGAGCGCTGTGAGGCAGGGGCCGTCGTCGAATCCGTACTGTCTTTCGTCCATCTGCTTGGCACTGTCGCTGCTGCTGGCCGCGGTGACCGGCCGCCCGTCACGCTCGAGTGAAATCGCGCACAGCATCGGTTCGGGTGCGGCGAGTTTCGAAGCAGAGAAGACCGTCAGTTCAAGGAGGAAATCGTCAAATCCGGGGCTTTCCAGCAGGAGATCCTGCAGTTGTTCCATCGTCGGCGACGGGAGTTGCCCTGGCGCCGGTGGCCGGCCAGACTCAGCGGTCATCGCATGCCTCGATCCACTTGGAGCCGGGTCCCCCGATCCGTCTTTTTTGGCCGGATTCAACGTCCGGGGATGATCGCGGACTCCTTGCGTCCACGGCCATGACGCGACAAACAGGCCGAATACGACCCCGGGAGTCCTGAAGTTGGCTCCGCACTTGGTGATCGCTTCGCCGCTGATTCTGAGCCTACTCTCCATGGACCGCGCAGGAAACAAGTGCAAGCAGGGGCCCCGGAATATCTGCGGCGGCCTGGGCGCCGGAGGCCAGACGTGGAACGCTACATCCGCAGGTCGCGGATGTAGCGTTCCAGGTCGAGTCGCAGGGCGGATTCGGTATCCGGCCTGCTCCGTTTAAGCCGCTGGACGAGCGTTTCGGCGGTGGCGAGCACTTTCCGGCCGTTGTGCGTGAGCCGGATATTTGTGTAGCGGCGGTCGCCGGCGCGTTCTCTGCTCAGGAAGCCAAGCCCCTGGAGTCGGCGGACCACCCTGCCCAGGCTTTGCTTGCTCACACAGAGCAGCGCGGCGAGGTCGGACACGGTGACCGGCTCGAGTTCCGCCACCGACTCCATTATGTCCAGCGAGGCTTTGGTCAAGCCCAACTGCGTGAGGTTGCGGTTGATCTGCAGCTCATCCAGACGGGCAGCGATGCTGAGGAGCCGGTGTGTTGGCCAGCGTTCCGGTCCTGTCGAATGAGCCAGGCTCATGCTGGCTCACGTGTTTTGGACGTGGTCCTTGGCATCCGTGGCGGTCTCTTTGACCTCGGAGGCGGCAGTTTGCCCTTCCTCCTTGACGTGCTGGGCGGCGTCGGTGGCGGTGGCTTTGACGTTTTCCATGGCTTCTTGGGCGGGTTCCTTCAAACCCTGCGCCATGTCCTTGGCTGCTTCGGCCAGCTGCGTGGTGACCGGTTCCGCGGCGGATTTTAGGGCGTCGGCAGCCTCGCGTTCCTTCTCGCTCGGCGGGATCAGCGAGGAGACCAGCAGCCCGGCGCCGAACGCGATCAGGCCGGCGGCGAGAGGGTTGCCCTGGGTTTTGGCGGCCGCCTTGTGCGGGACATCGCCGATGGCCTCGCCTGCGTCGTGAAGGGTGGAGCCGACCGCGTCGGTGGCGTCACTGATGGCGCTTCCGGTGCTGTGGGTGGCGTGGTGTGCGGTGCCGGAGGCGCTGTGAGTGGCGTGTTCGGCGGTGCCCATGACTTTCTCCTTTACTCCGAAAACGGCGTCCTTGACCTTGCTGGTCTGGCGGTGGACGATGTTGGACGGTGTTACTTTGTCGGCCACGGCGTCCACGTTGGTGCCGAGGCGTGCGCGGGTGGCTTCGATGTCGGCGCGGATGGCGTCCGGGTTTTCACTCATCGGTGGTCTCCATTGGGTTTCAGGGTGGGCGGGATTTCCTGGACGGTCTCAACGGTCTGGGGCATGCCCTTGATGGCCTTGAGTTCCTTGCGTCCTACCGATGCGAGGACCGCGGCGATGATGCCCCAGATGACTGCAACGACGACGGCGGACCAGCCGAGGCCCATCAGTTCACCGAGGGCGTACCAGAGGGCGATGGACAGGAACAGGAGCACGAAGTGCCCGGCCACGCCGGCGCCGGCGAGCATGCCGCCGCCCTTGCCGGCCCGGGTGCCGGACTGCTTCAGTTCGGCCTTGGCGAGTTCTATTTCCTGCCTGAT
>NZ_JBFTKK010000023.1:0-71208 GCF_056395905.1 Arthrobacter sp. 05T444 | reverse complement strand
GTACTCCCCAAGCGGTCAAACACCGCGAAAAATGCATCCTTCTGATCCTGCGAGTACCACCCGGATCCTGATGAATCACCGCTTAAACGAACCACGGTCGTTGCAACTCCCAAAAGTCGGGGTGTTGCAACGACCGCTAGAACCCAAGCATGGATTTAGGGGCCTCACGTGTTCGTTACCCACGGTGTCGGCGGCGGGTGGGTGTCCGTTCAGAGGCCGTATTTCTCCAGGAGCCGCAGCCAGACTTCGCTGATCGTGGGGTAGGAGGGGACGGCGTGCCAGAGCCTGTCGAGCGGGACTTCGCCGACGACGGCGATCGTCGCCGCGTGCAGCAGCTCGGCGACGTCGGGGCCAGCGAATGTGGCGCCAAGCAGCACCATGCGGTCTTCGTCGACCACCAGCTGCGCCCAGCCCTCGTAGTTCTCGGCGTGCAGCGACGAGCCCGCCACAGAGATGGGCAGCTCCACCGAGGCGACGTTGTAGCCGTCCTTCGCTGCCTGCTCGACCGAGCGGCCAACCGTTGCCAGCTCGGGATCGGTGAACACCACGTTGGGAATCGCGTGTTCATCGGCGGTTTGCGCGAAGCGGCTCCAGGGTTCCGGCGTACCCTCCAGCTCACCTTTCGCCCGGGCGGCGATGGCCGAGCCCGTGGCCCGGGCCTCGTACTTGCCCTGGTGGGTGAGCAGGGCCTTGCCGGCTGCGTCCCCTACCGCATACAGCCATGGGCCGTCCTCGCTTCCGGCGGCGGCGTTGACCAGGCCGGTCGAGTCGGTGGTGAGTGTCAGACGTTTACCGTCGGAGGCGCCCAGCCCGACGCGCTCCAGCCCGAGCCCTTCCAAGGCGGGGTGCCGTCCCGTGGATACCAGCAGCTTGTCCGCCGAAAGGGTGTCGCCGCCGTCGAGCGTCACGGTGAGGGAGCCGTCGTCGTTTTCGCGGACGCTTCGCGTCCCGGTGTTGAGGCGGAGCTCCACGCCGTCAGCCCGGAGGCCCGCCGCGACCAGTTTCGCGGCTTCCGCCGGGAAATTGCCCAGGAGGCCGCTGCGGGCCACGAGCGTGACATCCGAGCCCAGGCGGGAAAAGGCCTGGGCCAGCTCCGTGCCGGCGACGCCGCCGCCCAGGACAGCAAGACGCTCCGGCACCTCCTTGGCGGACGTTGCTTCGCGGGTTCCCCAGTACGGAATCCCGGCAAGGCCCTCGATGGGCGGCGTGTTCGGGGTTGATCCGTTGGCCAGCACGACGGCGTGACGCGCCGTGAGCGCATAGGAGTTGCCGTCGAGGCCGGCTACTTCCACCGACCGCGGGGCGGTGAGCTTGCCCTGGCCGCGGATGAGTTCGATGCCGGCACCGTCCACCCATTTCACTTGGCTGTCATCCTGCCAGTGTGAGGTGAAGGAATCACGCCGCTTGAGGACGGCGGCAGCGTCAAGGGTGCGGGTGACTGCCTCGCTGGCGCCGGGGACTGTCTGCGCGCCGTGCAGCGCGGTGCCCGGCCGAAGCAGGGCCTTTGACGGCATGCAGGCCCAGTAGGAACACTCACCGCCCACGAGCTCCGCTTCCACGAGTACCGCGGTAAGACCGCCCTGCACTACCCGGTCCGCGACGTTTTCGCCCGCCGCGCCGGCGCCGATCACAATGACATCGAATTCCCGTTCAACAACCTGTGGCGTCATGGCACCAGCCTACGCCCCGCCCGGGGCGGATTTGAGGGCCGGATGTGGCGCCCCTGGATCCGTGGCGGGCAGGCAGTTGGAGCAGATCTTTGCCTGGCACCGCACTCCAATTCGTGGGGGACGGGCGCTCCGTAACATGGCGCCGTGCCGTCCGGAGGACATGGGACATCCGCTACGGTGTGAAAAGTACCCGTTGCAAAGGAGCTCCAATGTCGCCCGCCAACATGGTTCCGCCGGCGCGGTTCAGTGCACAGGCCCGCCTTCGCGCCCTGCAGTCGGACATCATGGAGCTCATCCTGGACCGTGACCTCGAGGCCGGGGATGCCCTGCCCACCGAGAACGAGCTGTGCGTTGCCCTTGGAGTAGGCCGGAACACCCTGAGGGAATCGCTCAAGGTGCTGCAGGCCCTGGGTGTCATTGAAATCCGCCATGGCTTCGGCATGTTCGTGGCGCCCAGCAATTTTGAAGCGCTTGCGGACGGACTGATTTTCCGCGGGAGGCTGTCGCTGCGGCACCACGGGCTAGAGGCGCTGCAGCTCGTGGATGTGCGCCAGGCCTTGGAATCAGGGCTCATCGGGAGTTCGATGGACGTCATGACGGCGGAGCAGCTCGCGGCGATCGAGGCCTCAGTGGTCCGGATGGAGGAACTCGCAAAGTCAGGGGAGACGTTCGTGGAGGCCGATTCAGATTTCCACAGCCGGCTGTTCGAGCCGCTGAACAATGAGCTGCTGCTCAACCTGCTGGGCGTCTTCTGGAAGGTATATCGCAAGATCCACACCGAGATCGGGCCGGGCACTGAGGATCTGGCCGCAGTGGCCGCACTCCACCGCAACATCTATACGGCCGTCGCCGCGGGCGATAAAGCCCGCGCGTCCGAGCACCTGGCGCACCACTTCGATGGCATTCGCCGCCGGATTTCGGATGCGGTAGCCGAGTAGGCGCCGGACGGCCGCCGCCCCAGACAGGGCACCTGCCACCTAACGCAAAGAATCCCCGGAATCTATAATGATTCCGGGGATTCTTTCGTGGTGCGCCCAAAGGGATTCGAACCCCTGACCTTCTGTTCCGTAGACAGACGCTCTATCCAGCTGAGCTATGGGCGCATCTTCTGGTCCCTGGCAAACTTTCCGCTCGCCCCGAACCTCGAATTACTTTACGCGAGGACTCCCGTAGTTCCAAATCGAAAGCCGTGTAATATACGTAACTAGACCGGTCTATGTGACCTTCGTCACGAATTTAGGAAAATCGCAATCCGACACCCTTGATTTTCCGCGGTTTTCGTCCCGGAGGCGCTGGACATCCCATGTCTGACCACGAAATGGACTAGACGATCGCAAATAGCATTTAGCTCACACCACCGAACCCGACGAAGGGAACCGAAATGGGCCACCTGGCGCGACTGCCGCTGCTTGAGAAAGCACCCACCACACATGCCGGCCTGCTGGCATGGGTCGAAGAGGTCGCTGGGCTGACCCAGCCGGACCGGATTCACTGGGTCGACGGCTCCGAAGAAGAAAACACCCTCCTCACCGACGAACTCGTCGCCGCGGGCACGCTGAAGCGACTCAACCAGGAGCTGTTCCCCAACTCCTTCGCGGCGTTTTCGGACCCGGCCGATGTTGCCCGCGTGGAAGAGCAGACATTCATCTGCTCTGAAAAAGAGCACGACGCCGGCTTCACCAACAACTGGATGGCTCCTGCGGAGATGAAGGAGAAGCTCCGCGGTCTCTTCTCCGGCTCGATGCGCGGCCGCACCATGTACGTCATCCCCTTCGTCATGGGCCACCTCGATGCCGAAGATCCCAAGTTCGGCGTGGAGATCACGGACAGCGCCTACGTTGTTGCCTCCATGCGGATCATGGCCCGTATCGGCACAGACGTGCTGAACCGGATCACTGAGACGAACGCGTTCTTCGTCCCCGCCCTCCACTCCCTCGGCGCACCGCTGGAGCCCGGCCAGGCGGACGTTTCCTGGCCGTGCAACCCGGACAAATGGATCGTCCACTTCCCCGAGGAGCGTTCGATCTGGTCCTTCGGCTCCGGCTACGGCGGCAACGCCCTGCTGGGCAAGAAGTGCTACGCCCTCCGCATCGCCTCCGTCATGGCGCACGATGAGGGCTGGCTCGCCGAGCACATGCTCATCCTCAAGCTGACCTCCCCGGAGCAGAAGACGTACTACGTCTCCGCTGCCTTCCCGTCCGCCTGCGGCAAGACGAACCTTGCCCTGCTGGACCCCACCATTGAAGGCTGGAAGGTGGAGACCCTCGGGGACGACATCACCTGGATGCGCTTCGGCAAGGAAGGCGAGCTCCGCGCCGTCAACCCTGAGGCGGGCCTGTTTGGCGTGGCTCCGGGCACCGGCTGGGGCACCAACCCCAACGCCATGCGTGCCATCGCCAAGGGCAACAGCATCTTTACAAACGTCGCCGTTACCGACGACGGCGGTGTGTGGTGGGAGGGCATGACGGAAGAGGTTCCGGCCCATCTCACTGACTGGCAGGGCAACTCCTGGACGTCGGACTCCGACAAGCCGGCAGCCCACCCGAACTCCCGCTTCTGCACGCCGATCGACCAGATCGACATGCTGGCCGAGGAGTACCACAGCCCTAACGGTGTGGAGCTCTCCGCCATCCTCTTCGGCGGACGGCGCAAGACCACCATCCCGCTGGTCACGGAGGCCCGTGACTGGTCCAACGGAATTTTCATGGGCGCCACGCTTTCCTCAGAAACCACGGCTGCAGCCGCCGGCGCCGTCGGCGTCGTGCGCCGCGACCCCATGGCCATGCTTCCGTTTATCGGTTACGACGCCGGTGACTACCTGAACCACTGGGTCAACCTGTCAGCCAAGGCCAATCCGGAACGACTGCCCAAGATCTTCCTGGTCAACTGGTTCCGCCGCACTGCAGAGGGCGGCTTCGCCTGGCCCGGCTTCGGGGACAACGCGCGTGTTCTCAAGTGGGCCATCGAACGACTCGAAGGCAAGGCCAATGCGGTGGAGACGCCTATCGGATTCGTTCCGACGGGCGATTCCATCGACCTGACCGGCCTGGACATGACTCCGGCCCAGGTGGAAGAGGCTGTGCGCGTCGACCCCGCCGAGTGGAAGACCGAGCTTGCTTCCATCGAGGAGTGGTTCGCGAACTTTGGCAGCTCGCTGCCGGACGCTCTCCAGCAGGAACTTGACGGGCTGAAGGCCCGCCTGGCCTAGGTCCCCACCCCTTTAGTACGACGGCGGCCCCGCACCTTTGAGTCAAAGGTGCGGGGCCGCCGTCGTACTTTGCGCCGGAAACCCCGGCAGCCGCGCCGGGCCATTGTGCCGCGAATGCGGCGGGAGTAGTTTTTAGAGAACTAGTGGTTCTCTAACTTTAGGGACCGGGCCATGGATGACGCCCAGCACACCAAACGGATCCCGTCTGCCATCAGGGCGGCGCTGCCTGGCATCCTGCTGGTGATGTTCCTCGGAGCCCTGGACCAGACGGTCATGGCCTCGGCACTGCCCACCGTTGCCGGAGACCTGGGTGGTCTGGACCAGATGTCCGCCATCATCACCGGTTACCTTGTCGCCGCCACGGCTGCAATGCCCCTGACCGGCAAACTCGGCGATGCCTTTGGGCGCAAGCGGGTCCTCCAAGGCTCCCTGATCTTCTTCATTGTTGGCGCGGCGTTGTGCTCCTTGGCGCAGACCGTGCCGGAACTCATCGGCTACCGGGCGATTCAAGGCATTGGCGGCGGAGGGCTCATGATCGGGGCGCAGGCGATCATTGGCGAACTTGTCAGTCCGCGCGACCGCGGCAGGTTTCTTGGCATCATCGGCGCCGCCTTCATTGTGGCCGCGGTGGCCGGTCCACTTGCCGGCGGGGCGGTGGTGGACCATTTCTCCTGGCGCTGGATCTTCTATTTCTACGTGCCGCTGGGCCTGGCCGCCCTCGCCGTGGTGACCCTCACGCTCCGGCTGCCGGACACTCCGCGCGGGCGACACGTGGACTATGGCGGTGCGGCTTTGCTGTGCCTCGCAATCGTCTCGGTGATCTTGCTCTGCAGCGGCGGCAGCTATCCGGGGCCGGGCTGGGTGGCACCTGTCCTGGCGGCGGTGGCTGTTGCGGCCCTGGCCGGTTGGCTGCTCGCCGCGCGCCGTATGGCGGACCCGATCATTCCGTTGTCGCTGTTCCGCGACTCCGCCTTCGCGATCCCCACGGCAGTCAGCTTCCTGATCGGCTTCGCGATGTTCGCCACGCTGAGCTACCTTCCAGCGTTCCTGCAGGTGGGCATGGGCATGTCGGCCACCGCTTCCGGCGGCATGCTGATCGCCCTGATGGCCGGACTTCTGCTCACGACGGCGGCATCCGGCGCTCTGATCACCCGCACCGGACGCTACAAGCTGTACCCGGTGGCCGGGACGCTGCTGGCCGTTCCCGGAACCTGGCTGTTCAGCACCTTGGATTCGGGCAGCAGCCCCTGGCTGGTGATGGCCTCAATGGTTTTGCTCGGGCTGGGCATCGGGCTGGTCATGCAAGTCATGGTGCTGGTGGTGCAGAACTCCGTGGAGCGGCGTGACCTGGGGGCAGCCACGTCCACCGTGACCTTTCTTCGCCAGGTGGGAGCCTCCGTTGGCGTGGCAGTATTGGGTTCCCTGATCACTGTGCGCTTCTCCGCCGCCGTCCCCGCGCCGCTGGCAGCAGCACTGGGGGACAGCATCAAATCGTTGACGCCCAAAGCCCTTGAGCGTCTGCCTGCTGCGGATCGCAGTGCAGTGGGCGAGGCGTTCGGCCAAGCACTTCCGCCGGTTTTCGGCTATGCCACCATCGTGCTGGCCGCGGCATTCGTCCTGACGCTCTTCCTGCCCGAGCGGGAGCTGCGGACCACGGCACATGCCGACGCCGTGCCCACCGACGCCGCGCTCTCGGACCCCGCCAACCTGGACCCCGCCAACTCAGATACTGCCGACCCGGACCCCGCCCTGTCCGAAGCTGCAAACCCTGCCGACCGCAAACCACGAGGAGCCCCGGATGACTGAGAAGACCACCGCCCCGCTGGCCGATTTCAGCGCCGGGGACATGGCCGCCGCCGGGGGAAAGGGTGCTGCCCTGGGCGAGCTGGTGCGCCAGCGATTTCCGGTGCCGCCGGGCTTCATCGTCACCACCGGTGCGTACCTGTCCTTCCTGGCGGAGACAAGGGTGGGGGCCGCGCTGGAGGGCATCCTGAGCGTTGACCCAGGCGAGGGCCCGGACGTTGGCACGACTGAGGGTGAAAGCCGCGGCGCAGCCATTCGTGCCCTGTTCGCCGGAACTGAATTGCCCCGGCACCTGAGGCAGGAAATCGGCGCCGCCTATGCGGAGCTGGGTGGCGGAGCCGTGGCAGTTCGTTCCAGTGCCACGGCGGAGGACTTGCCGGGAGCCGCGTTCGCCGGCCAGCAGGACACGTACTTGAACGTGCTGGGCGAGGACCTCGTGGTCCAGGCGGTCGCCGACTGCTGGGCGTCACTGTGGACGGACCGGGCCGTTGCCTACCGCCAGCGTCAGGGGATCGATCCGCAGGAACTGGCCATCGCCGTCGTCGTGCAGAGAATGGTGCCGGCCGATACGGCTGGTGTCATGTTCACCGCAAACCCCGTCACGGGTGAGCGTGGTGAAATCGTGGTGGACGCGAACCCCGGGCTGGGGGAAGCGGTGGTCACGGGCCGGGTGACGCCGGAACACTATGTCCTGGACCGCACGGGAAAGGCGCTCAGTTTTGCGCCCGGCGGCCGGGAAGTGGTGATCAGCGCGGCCGAGGGCGGCGGCACACAGGAAAACCCCGGTGCGCCGGGCGTGAAGCCGGAGCTGGCCGCGGATCAGCTGACGGAGCTGGCCCGTCTGGGACAGAGGGCACAGCAGCACTTCGGGCGGCCGCAGGACATTGAATGGGCGGTGGCTGGGGGACTCCTGTATGTGCTGCAGTCGCGGCCCATGACGGCGCTGCCGCCCCAGCCGCAGACGCTCAACCCCTTCCAACGTCGGCTGGGGCCGTTTTTCATGGAGATGTTCCAGGAACGGCCCTATCCGCTGGATGTGTCCGGCTGGATGAGCCGGGGAATCCTGGCCATGCTGCATCGGATGGCCGGGAGCGTGGGGGTGGTCTTCCCAAACGTTGAACAGCTGCTCCCGGAGGAGGACGGCGTGGTGGTGCGGCTCGTCCCGCCGATTCCGCACCCGACCATCCGCACGCTTGCCGCGCCTGTGTCATTGGTGCGCCGCGCGAGGCAGTTCAATCCGGCCAACTGGACACAGGATCCACGGTTTTCCGCGTTTCTTGAGAACGTGGAGCAGCTGAACGGGAAGGATCCCGGCCTGTTGCGCTGGCGTGCGGTGGTCGCGCTCGTGGAAGAATCCTTCGCAACGATGCGGGGCATCACGGATCTGCGCGTCTCCTACTTGCCCGGAGTATTCGTACCGTTGCTAAAAATGCGCCTAATGCTCCTGCTGCTGGGCAAGGTGAAGCTGGCGGCTGCGCTGATCGCGGGGGCGGAAACCCGGACCAGCCAGGCGAACCGCGCCCTTGAACGGCTGGCTGCGATTGCCGCCGATGATCCCGGGCTGTCGCGCGCCTTTGCCGAATCGGACCCAAGCCGGCTGCTGGAGTTGGTGGAAAAGGAACCCGAACATGCTGCCTTCCGCGAGGCTTTCAAAGCGTTTCTGCTCGAATACGGCCACCGCGAAACCATCAGCGTTGTTCTAAGCAGTGCGCCCACGTGGTCCGATGCGCCGGAAGTGGTGCTGGGGCTGGTGAAAGCCATGTTTGGCGAGCGGCTCCAGACGGCCGACCAGACCGGGATGGCGCTGGACGAGTTGACGAAGCACCCTGCCCTCCGGTTCGAGCCGCTGTGCCGGAGTGTGCTGGCCTCCGTCGAGTCTGCACGGACCGGAATGGCGTTCCGCGAGGATAGCCACTTCTACGCCACAAAGGTCATTCCGCCGATGCGCCGCGCGTACCAGGAGCTCGGCCGCCGCCTGGTGCTTGCCGGCGTGGTCGACGAGGCCCACGACGTCTACCACCTGCGCTTCGAGGAGCTGGCGTCCATCACGGACACGGACGACGGCGGGGCGCTGCCGGCTTCCGTCCGGGAGCGTTTCCGTCCACTGGTGCTGGCGCGGGCGGCGAAGCGGCGCGAGCTGGAGGGGATCCCGTTGCTGGACAAGGCTTTGCTCTTTGGCCGTAATCGCCGCGTGGAAGGGGCCCTTGTCACCGGAACGCCAGCCAGCCGCGGCCAGGCGAGCGGACCCGTGCGGGTGATCCATGGACCTGCCGGGTTCGGGCAGCTGCGCAGTGGCGAGATCCTGGTCTGCCCATATACAAACCCGTCCTGGACACCCCTGTTCCAGCGGGCCGCCGCGGTCGTGGTGGACACCGGGGGGATCGGCTCGCATGCGGCGATCGTGGCGAGGGAGTACGGGATTCCGGCTGTCATGGGCACTGGTTCAGGTACCAGCACCTTGGCCGACGGGCAGCGCGTACTCGTGGACGGAACCGGCGGAGTGGTCCTGCCGGCACTCTCGGAGGACGGGGCCTGAGATGCCGAAGCTGCAGGACCACCGCAAGCTGCCGCGCCGCCGCGGAGCTGCCCTGAACAGCGCCATCTTCGAAGCGGTTCGGGCAGAGATTGCCGAATCCGGTTATGCCGCGCTGACCATGGACAGCGTCGCCGAGCGCGCCCGGGCCAGTAAGGCCTCGCTCTACAGGCGGTGGCCCGGACGGGCAGCTTTGGTACTAGAGGCAGCCTACGATGCGATGCCCAGCCCCGCGTCCGCCCCCGACACCGGAAGCCTGCGCGGAGATGCCTTGGCAGTCCTGCGGCACGTGGCGCAGCAACTGCAAGGAGTGGTGGGGCAGGCCATGCGCGGGCTGCTGGGCGAGGCGCTTCAGAACCCGGCAGTGGCCGCGGAAATCCACGAGTACGCGCGGGGCAACGTCGTCAAGGTCATTCGCGCCATCATCGAGCAAGCCGTGGCCCGCGGCGAATGCGACCCCGACCTGGCCACGGCTTGCAAAATCGAGGCGGGCCCCGCCTTGCTGCGGCAGAGATTCATCTTCTCGGCCGCGCCCATCGAGGACGATTACCTGGTGCAGGTGGTGGACGAGGTGATGCTGCCGTTGCTGGGGGTCAGCCCGCCAGGGGCACCGGCAGTCCGCTGAAGTCTGCGGCTAACTGGCCAGCCAGATGTCCGGGCCGAAGACCTCGTAGTGAATCTTCGTGGCGGGGATGCCGGCGTTGATGGCCTCGTTGCGGATGTGCTTCATGAACGGAAGCGGACCGCAGAGGTACAGCGAGGCGTCGGCCGGGAGATCCACTTCGCGCAGGGACATGAATCCGGCTTTGGCTCCGGCCTCCGGCTGCTCGAGCCAGAGCTGGAGGTTGGCGCCCTCGAGGCGTTTGACGTCATCGGTCATCTGCCCCCGCAGTGCCCAGCTCTCCAGAGTGCTTTCGGCGTGTAGCACCAGCACCTCCCGGTCGGAACCCGACTCTGCCAGGGACCGAAGGATGGACGCCGTGGGCGTGCAGCCGATGCCTGCCGAGGCCAGCACGACCGGTCCGTCGCCGTCCTTGAGCGTGATTTCGCCGTAGGGGTTGGAGATCTCCAGGATGTTGCCTACCTCCACGCTGTTGTGCAGGACGGGGGAGACCTCACCGCCGTCGTCCAGCTTGGTGGTGAAGGAGCGGCTGGTGCCGGCATCGCCGGAGAGCGAGTACTGGCGGACCTGGCGCAGGCCGTCGGGGAGCTCGACCTTCACGCTGACATATTGGCCAGGAAGAGCCGGGGTGACCGGGGTGTCGTCCGCCGGCTCAAGGGTGAAGGTCATGGCGCCGGTTCCCGCAGGGGACTTGGCCGCTACCCGCCACGGGCTCCACATCTTGCCGTTGGCCTGGGCAGCGTAGAGGCCCTTTTCGAGCTTGATGAGAGCGTCCGCCATGAGCCAGTAGACCTCGGTCCAGGCCTCGGCGATCTCGGGGGTGATGACTTCGGCGAGATCTTCGGCTATGGCCGCGAACAGGTGCTCGTAGACCACCTTGTACTGCGGTTCGGTGATGCCCAGCGAGGCGTGGCGGTGGGCGATGCGGGACAGCACGGTCTCCGGCAAGGTTCCGGGGTTGCTTACAAGATGGGTGGCGAAGGCCGCGATGCTTCCGGCCAGGGCCTGCTGCTGGTCGCCGGAGCGCTGGTTGGAACGGCTGAACAGGCCATCAAGGAGTTCGGGGTGTGCCGCAAAAAGCCGCGCGTAGAACTTCGGCGTAATTTCGCCGATCCGGGAGCCGACCAGCGGAAGCGTGGCCTCGATGACAGGGCGGGATTTGTCCGAGAGCATGTGTACTCCTGAGGTAGTGGGCCGGGGTCTTGGTCCGGACCGCGATAAAATATTCGTATTTGAAATACAAGTATTTATACCTAAGTTCTACACCCTGTAGAAATCAATGCCAAATCGGTCAGACGCCGGGGCGCAGGCCTATCATCTGGAACACGGGCGCCATCTGGCGCGTTCCGGGAAGATCGGCCACCACAACGTCGTCGAGTTCCCGGTAAAACGCCTCGCGGGCACGGGCCAAGGCGGCCCGAAGCCGGCACTCGTTGATCAGCGGGCAGTTGCCGCCCGGCCCGATGCAGTCGGCAGGATCTTCGCGGGTATCGAGCTGCCTGAGAACCTGTCCCACGGAGACGCGGCGGCCGGCTGCACTGAGCCTCGACCCGCCGTTGCGGCCGCGTTCAACGTCGATCAGGCCCAGAACCCGCAGCCTGGCCATGGCCTTGCTGACATGGTTGTACGGCGTGCCGACCGCGTCTGCCACGCTCTGGGTCGTGAGAAGGTCGCCGTCCGGCGCAGCCGCGAGCACCATGAGGGCGCGCAGGCTCACATCCGCGAAGGCGTTGATTTTCATGAGTCCAGCCTAGGGACACTGTGCAAATGACAGCTGCTCATACCCGGTCTAGTCCACCCAGATGGCGGGTTCATTCGTGTCCGCCGCGAGTTCGCCAAACTCCCACTCACGCGTGGCCGGGCTTGCCGCATACGGCAGGACGGCCGCAAACACAGCCCCATCACGGTGTTCTGTTGCCACGTGGATGGCGTCAGAGTCTTCCTCGAGCAGAGTGATGTCGCAGACGATAGCGGCAGCCCGGAAGTCGTCGCGGTTCTGGCGCAGCAGCGCAGTGATGTCGCTGATCATCGCGTCGGCATTGAACTCGTCTCCGGAGCCGGATTCGGCATCCGCCGGGGAGACCGCCACGAGGCGGACCTCGCCGTCGTTCTCCACCACGAGCGCGAAGGGCATGAAGCCGCCGTTGCGCTCAAGTTGCTCCTGCGCGGCTCCCATGCCGGTGCCCAGCAGGTTTTCCAGGTCCGTGGCGGTGGCCTCGGGAACGGACGTCCGCCACGACGGTGCCGGCTGAGACGATTCGGGCTCTGCCACTTCCTCCATCCTAGCTCCGGACAAGGGCCAGTACGCGGTCTCGGACGCGCTCCATGGTGGCCTGGTCTGTGGCTTCGGCGTTCAGGCGCAGGTACGGCTCAGTGTTGGAAGGGCGAAGGTTGAACCAGTAGCTGCCGTCAGCGGCCGTGAACGTGCTGCCGTCGAGATTGTCGACGGTGACGTCTTCGCCGGAGAAATCAACGCGGACGCGCTCCACCGCGCCGGCCTTGTCCTCGATCTCCGAGTTGATCTCGCCAGAGGAAACGTAAGGCTCGTATTCGCGGCCGAGCTCGGAAAGCGGGCCGTTCTGCTCACCCAGGGCAGCCAGGACGTGCATGGCCGCAAGCATCCCCGTATCTGCATTCCAGAAGTCGCGGAAGTAGAAGTGTGCGGAGTGCTCGCCGCCGAAGACTGCGCCTTCCTTCGCCATGACGGCCTTGATGAAGGAGTGGCCTACGCGGGTGCGGACCGCGCGTCCGCCGTCCTGGGACACGAGCTCGGGCACTGCCCGGGACGTCAGCAGGTTGTGGATGATGGCGGGCGTTTCCTCACCCTGCGCTCTGGCGCGCGCGATCTCGCGGCGGGCCACCATGCCGGTGATGGCCGACGGCGACACGGCGTCGCCGTTTTCGTCGATGACGAAGCAGCGGTCGGCGTCGCCGTCGAAAGCCAGTCCGATGTCTGCCCCGTGCTCGACGACGGCGGCCTGAAGATCGCGCAGGTTTTCCGGCTCCAGCGGGTTGGCCGGGTGGTTCGGGAAGGAACCGTCCAGCTCGAAGTACAGCGGAATGATGTCAAAGGGCAGTTTCGGCAGCAGGGCGTCGCCGAGGACGGCGGGAGTGGTGAGCCCGGCCATGCCGTTGCCCGCATCGACCACTACCTTCAGCGGGCGGGAGCCGGAGAGGTCCACGAGTTTGCGCAGGTATTCGGAATAGCCCTTGAGGACATCCTGGACGCCGATCTGACCGCGGGTTCCGGCTGCGGGGACGGAGCCTTCGTTGAGGTACTGCTCCGCGAGGCCCTGGATCTCTTTGAGACCTGTTTCGGAGGAGATGGGCACGGCGCCGGCCTTGGCCATCTTGATGCCGTTGTATGCGGCGGGGTTGTGGCTGGCGGTGAATGTGGCGCCGGCGGCGTTGAGGGCACCGCACGCGTAGTAGAGCTCGTCCGTGGAGATCAGGTCCAGCAGCTGGACGTTGGCTCCGCGGGTGGCGGCGCCGTTGGCGAAAGCCTTGCTGAATTCGGGGGAGGAGGGGCGCATGTCACCTCCGACCAGGACCGTCTGGCCTTCGAGTTCCAGCACGTCGACGAAGGCTGCGCCCACGGCTTCGACGATTTCGGCGGTGATGGATTCGCCCACGATGCCGCGGACGTCATACGCCTTGAACGAGGCTGAAAGATCAAAAGTATTGGTCTGGTTGCTAGTCACGGGATTTATCTTACTTTGAAGCGCGCAGCGGCCAGTGGAGGGGAAGTCACGGAGGTGGCGGCGGGTTGCCGCCCGCATGAGTGCGTGCCGTTGTCCACATGGCAGGGCCGGGCTTTGGAGTGTCAGAGGCGGCTGGGATACTGAATCAATGGCCAATAACCAGCACGCTGCAGTTCTACCGTCCGCCTCAAGCACTCCTTCCGGCACTACCACGGAAGTTTCCGGAACCCGCGGCCAGGCCTTGGAGGTCCTGCGGGAGCTGGTCGGCCACCCCGGCGCCGACTTTCACGACGGCCAGTTTGAGGCGATCGAAGCCCTGGTCGACGGCGGCCGGCGGGCGCTGGTGGTGCAGAGGACGGGCTGGGGAAAATCGGCGGTTTACTTCGTGGCCTCATTGCTGCTCAGGCGGCGCGGGGCAGGGCCCACTCTCATCGTTTCGCCACTTCTGGCGCTGATGAGGGACCAGGTGGCTGCCGCCGCCCGTGCCGGTGTCCGTGCCGTGGCCATCAATTCCGCCAACCAGCTGGAGTGGGACACTGTGCGCGAGCAGCTCGCGGCGGACCAGGTGGACGTCCTGCTGGTTTCGCCTGAGCGGCTCACCAATCCCTCGTTCCGTGAAAACCAGCTGCCCGAGCTGATCCGCCGCACCGGACTCCTGGTCATCGACGAAGCCCACTGCATTTCCGACTGGGGACACGATTTCCGCCCGGACTACCGGCGGATCGCTGACCTCATCACGCAACTGCCGGACACGGTTCCGGTCCTGGCCACGACCGCCACGGCCAACTCCCGCGTGGTCCACGACATCGAAGAGCAGCTGGGCGACGCAGTGCTCACCATCCGCGGCGCCCTGGGAAGGGAATCGCTGCGGCTCGGCGTGCTCACGCTGCCCGACTCCCGTGAACGGCTCGGCTGGCTGCTGACGCACCTGGCGGATCTGCCGGGCAGCGGAATCATCTACACCCTGACGGTGTCGGCGGCGGAGGACACGGCCCGTCTTCTGGCTGAGGCGGGCCACGAGGTGCTGGCATACACGGGCCGCACCGACCCCGCGGACCGCGAACGGGCTGAGCAGCTGCTCAAGGACAATGAAGTCAAGGCGCTCGTGGCCACCTCCGCGCTGGGCATGGGCTTCGACAAGCCGGACCTCGGCTTTGTGGTGCACCTCGGTGCGCCGTCCTCACCGGTGGCGTACTACCAGCAGGTGGGCCGTGCCGGCCGCGGGGCCGCCAACGCCGACGTCCTGCTGCTCCCCGGGGCGGAGGACCGGGACATCTGGCAGTACTTTGCCACGGCCTCCATGCCGTCGGAGGAGAAGGCCGCCGCCGTGCTCACGGCCCTTGCCGAGGCAGGGACGGCGGTGTCCACGGTGGCATTGGAGGCGCGCGTGGACCTGCGGCGGACCCCCTTGGAACTGTTGCTCAAGGTCCTGGCCGTCGACGGCGCAGTGGAGCGTGTGGGTGGCGGCTGGCGGTCAACCGGACTGACCTGGACCTATGACGCCGAACGCTACCGCCGCATCGCGGAAGCCCGGGTGGACGAGCAGGATTCCATGGTCATATACCAGGATACGGCCGGGTGCCGGATGGAATACATCACTTCGGTGCTGGATGATGAGACCGCCCACGCCTGCGGCCGGTGCGACAATTGCGCCGGCCAGTGGTTCCGGGCAGACATCGCAGCCTCGGCCACGGCGGCGGCCGGGCAGACGCTGAGCCGTGCAGGCATGGTGCTGGAGCCGCGGCTGCAATGGCCCAGCGGAATGGACCGGCTGGGCGTGCCGGTCAAAGGAAAGATCAAGCCGGACGAAAGTCTGGCCAACGGCCGCGTGCTTGCCCGTCTGACGGACCTGGGCTGGGGCGGGGCGCTGCGGGAACTCTTCGCCGCCGGTGCCCCGGACCGCGCCGTGGATCCCGGCATGCTGCAGGCCTGCGTCCAGGTGCTGCGCGAATGGGGCGCCGGCGACTCCCGCGTTCCGGGCTGGAGTGGCGCGGGGCGGCCGGCGGCCATCGTCAGCATGCCGTCGCGCGGCAAGCCGGCCCTCGTGGAATCCCTGGCCCGGGGCATCTCCGACATCGGCCGCATCCCGTATCTGGGCCAGCTGGAGATGGAACACGGCGGGCCCACGGGCGGCCGCGGCGGCAACAGCGCCTACCGTCTCGCCGGAGTGTGGGACCGGCTGGTGGTAGGGCCAGAACTGGGAACTGCCGTGGCCGGTCTTGGCGGCCAAAGCGTGATGCTCATTGATGACCTTGTTGACAGCCGCTGGACCGTTACCGTTGCCGGCCGTGCCCTCAGGCGGGCCGGCGCCGGGGCGGTTCTGCCGCTGGCGCTGGCCCAGGCCGGCTGACCTCGGCCCCGGCATGCCGGTGCAGCATCAGGCTGTCGGCCGTGCTGAGGAGCATCAGCAGGGCAATGGACAGGAAGGCCCCGCGGTAGGCGGCCAGGCCGCCGTCGCCCTGCCCCGCACCAAGCACGCCGCCTAATCCGGAGGCCAAAACCGGAGCGGCGTCGAAGACGCGGAGGAGGAGTGCGCCCACGGCGATGCCCGCTCCGGTGGCGAGCTGGACCAGCGTGGCAGATACGGCGTTGGCCGAGGTCAGCTGGCCCGGCACGATGTCTGCGTACTGGACGGAGGCGTAGGCCGAGAACCCGATCGACCGGAACGCCCCGCTGCAAACGAGGAGCACAAATATCAGGGGCTCCGGCGTTCCCGGATTGAGCAGGGCGCAGAGGGCGAAGGTCGACGCCGACGCGAGGGAGGCAAAGACGAGGACGGACTTGAACCCGAAGCGTCTGATCAGCGGTGTGGTGGCGGGTTTGATGCCGATGTTCCCGATGAACACCGCCGCCACCATGATGCCCGCGTGCAGGGGGCTCCAACCGAATCCTTCCTGGAACATCAGCGGAAGGAGGAAGGGCACGGCGCTGATGGTCAGCCGGTAGATGAAGCCGCCGGTGTTAGTTGCCCGGAACGTCCGCGTCGAAAATACGGTCAGGTCGAACAGCGGATTGGCAGCCCGGCGCATCCACAGCGCCGCCGCTGCCAGGGCAACAGCTCCGGCTCCTACACTCAGCAGCGTCCATGGCCCCTCTGGATGGGCGCTGGCGAGCTCCAGGCCAACCACCAGCGCCCCCACTCCGGCTGTGGTGAGGACCAGTCCCAGCCAGTCGAGCCTCCGTGTCCGGTCGCCGGTCACGGGTGGCACGAGGCGGAGGGCGGCCAGGAAAGCCGCGGCGCCCAGGGGGAGGTTGACCAGGAAAATCCAGTGCCAGGACAGGTAAGTCGTCAGCGCGCCGCCCACCAGCGGCGCCAGCACCGGGGCCAGAAGCCCGGGCCACACGAGGTAGGCCGTGGCACGCAGCAGCTCGGCCTTGGGCGTGCCGCGGAGCACCACGAGAGTGCCTACCGGAACCATCATGGCCCCGCCGGCCCCTTGCAGAATGCGGCTGAGGGTCAGCATGGTCAGGTCCTGGCTCGCGGCACAGAGCAGGGAAGCCACGGTGAAGAGAGCAATGGCCAGGCAGAAGATGCGGCGTGCTCCGAGCCGTTCCGCGAGCCAGCCGCTGAGCGGTATCCCCATGGCCACCGTCATCAGGTAGGCGGTCATGGTGATGTTCACGCCCGCGGCCGCCACATTGAAGTCGTCGGCGATGCTGGGAATTGCTGTGGTCAGCACCGTCCCGTCCAGGAACTCCATGAAGAAGGTGGCCGCCACGAGCAGCGCCAGCCGCGGGTTCCACGGATGGGCCGCCGTTGCCTGACCGCCGGCCGGGGCGCCGCCCAGGGCATTCTCTTTCGGCGCCCCGCCTTCCGGCATATCGCGTCCCGGGCCGTTGACCTCGCCGCTCATGAGTCCCGGGCCAGTGCTGAGTTTCGGGCCAGTTCCAGGACAGCCATGGCGGCGTTGTGCCCGCCGATGGCGCTCACGGCCCCGCCGCGGCGCGCACCGGAGCCGCACAGGAGTATGCGTTCGTCGCTGGTGGCCACGCCCCAGCGGCGGGCCGGACTGTCCAGCGGCGTACCGTCCTCGACGAACGGCCAGTCGAGGCCGCCGTGGAAGATGTTGCCGCGCGGCATGCCCACGGCCCGCTGGATGTCCAGAGTGGTCTTGGTTTCGATGCAGCCAGTGCCGTCCGGTGCGTGCATGATGAGGGGTTCAATGGGTTCGCCGAGCACCGAGTTCAGGGACCTGAGTACGGCCGCCTGCAGTTGCGCGCGCCGGGCCCCGTTGTTCTCCCGGGTGATGAGGCGGTCAGGGACGTGGAGGCCGAAAACCGTGAGGGTCTGCGCCCCGGCGGCCTGCAGCTCCGGTGACAGGATGCTGGGGTCCGTCAGCGTGTGGCAGTAGATCTCGCAGGGCAGCGGTTCGGGGATGGCG
Organism: Arthrobacter sp. 05T444; assembly: GCF_056395905.1. Taxonomy (NCBI): domain Bacteria; kingdom Bacillati; phylum Actinomycetota; class Actinomycetes; order Micrococcales; family Micrococcaceae; genus Arthrobacter; species Arthrobacter sp. 05T444. The sequence continues at coordinate 53,289 of NZ_JBFTKK010000023.1, read as the reverse complement.
CCGGACTCCGCTGTCCGGTACGCCTGGTCCAGCTGGTCCCACGTCTCGTTGATGTGGAAGGTTCCGCCGAAGGCGGCCTCCGGGGTGACCCCTTCGTCCAGGAGGCGGGGCAGCCTCCTCAGCAGCAGGTTCACTTTGACCTGGGAGCCTTCGCGGGCGTGGTTCGGGTTCGAAACTCCGGTGCCGGAACCCGCGGGTGGTGTCCGCAGCCGGTCCAGCACGGCCGGGGCAACATTGGCCAGCACCCAGCGGGCCGTCGCCGCACGGTCTTCGGCGGCGCGGCGGTAGCTCACGCATCCGCCGGGGTCGATCGCCGTCACTTCCGCGCCGGTGAGCACGGTGGCCCCTGCCTCGCGGGCGGCACGTTCCAGCTCCGAGGACACCGAGCCCATGCCCCCGATCGGAACATCCCAATCGCCAGTGCCCCCGCCGATCAAGTGGTAGAGGAAGCAAATGTTCTGCTGCAGGTCTTTCCCGCCGGCCTCCGCGAACGTGCCGATCAGGGCATCGGTCAACACGACGCCGCGCACCAGGCCGTGCTGGAGCTGGCCGGCGATGGCCTCGCCGATGGGCCGCTCCATCACGGCATCCCAGGCCTGCGAGGCCCCGGCAGCCGTCGCGACCCGGCGTGCCTCGGACCTCGTCCGCAGCGGGGACATCAGGGTGGGCCACAGCGCTTCGGTGAGCTTGCGGCAGCTGGCGTAGAACCTGGTGAAGGCTTCGGCTTCACCGTCGGGGGCGCCGATGGCTGCGAACGACGCTGCAGTGCACGCGGCGTCGCCGCTGTCGATCAGGAGGCCCCGGCCCGGGTGCGACGGGTCCGGCGTGTAGGACGAATAACGACGGCGGGCCAGCCGGACCCGAAGTCCAAGGTCGTCGATGATCCGCTGCGGCAGGAGGCTGACCAGGTATGAGTAGCGCGAGAGGCGCGCGTCGACGCCGTCGAAGGCTTGGGCCGAGACGGCGGCGCCGCCAGCGTGGTCGAGTTTTTCCAGCACGAGCACGCGGAGCCCGGCCTTGGCCAGGTAGGCGGCCGCCGCCAGTCCGTTGTGTCCGCCGCCCACGACGATGGAGTCATATGCCTCGTTGCCAGTCATGCGATTATCCTGCCACCGGAGCGAGGAGCACCGCGCCACGCGTCCGCGACCCGGACGAAACAACGGCCATGCAAAACCCCGGCCATGCAAAACCCCGGGAACGCAAAAGACCCCGGTCCAGGGACCGGGGCCAAACGCGGAGACGGGGGGATTTGAACCCCCGGTGGAGTTGTGCCCCACACTTCATTAGCAGTGAAGCCCATTCGGCCGCTCTGGCACGTCTCCAATTGCTATTCCTAGCCCACCAAGGATACGCAGAACGGGCCACCCAGTGCAAAACGGCGTCAGAACGCGGCCTAGGAGAGCCGGCGGCGACGTTCCGCCCCGTGTCAGGCGGTCCCGCCCGCGAGGGACCTCCAGAGAAAATGCTGGCTGCGGCTCTGGAGCGCGGCGGCCTGCCTGTTGTCCGAGGCTCCGGCATGCCCGCCTTCAAGCGCCTCGTGGAACCAGACGTTGGGAATGCCCATGGCCTCCATGCGGGCGGCCATCTTGCGGGCCTGCACCGGGCCCACCCGGTCGTCCGATGTCGCGGTCCAGATGAAGGTCTCCGGGTAGTCCACCCCGTCCCTGAGCAGGTGGTACGGCGAGAACGTCCTGATGAATTCCCACTGTTCCGGGACGTCCGGATCACCGTACTCGGCAATCCACGAGTGACCCGCGGAGAGCCTGGTGTACCGGCGCATATCCAGTAGGGGCACGCCGCAGGACACGGCGCCGAACAGTTCCGGGTAGCGCGTCAGCATGTTGCCCACGAGGAGCCCGCCGTTGGAGCCGCCCACACAGCCAAGGCGCTCCCGGCTCGTGACACCCCGCGAGATAAGGTCCTTTGCGACGGCGGCGAAGTCCTCGAACGCGCGGTGCCGGTTCTCCTGCAGCGCAGCCCGGTGCCAGGAAGGACCGTATTCTCCGCCGCCGCGGATGTTGGCCACCACATAGACGCCGCCGCGGCTGTGGGGCGCTGCACCGTCGGCGCCGGCCGATTCCGCGGTCCGCCGCTCCAGCCAGGCCCGGCCCACCGCGCCGCTGTAGGCGGGCGTGCGCGAGACCTCGAAGCCGCCGTACCCGGAGAGCTGGGTGGGGTTCTGCCCGTCGAGCACCAGGTTGCGCGCCGCAATCTGGAAGTACGGCACCCGGGTGCCGTCCTCGGACACGGCAAAGTGCTGCTGCACTTCGTAGCCGGCATCGTTGAAGAACGACGGCGATGCCTTGACCACTGCATGGCTGCTCACCACGCCTGCGTCCTGGGCGTGGTTTTCCCTTGACAGGGTTCCGCGGGTCAGCGTGGTGGGGGTGGTGAAGCCGGTGGCGACGAGCCAGAAATCGTCGCCTGCCCCTCGCGGTCCGCCGGGGGAGCGGTGCCCGCCGTCGGAGCCGCCTTCTGCGTCGTCCTCGTCGTCCACGGCGAAGGCGTTGACGTCGTGCAGGGGAGGGCACGCATCCAGCAGGGAGGAGGCCCAGGCGCCGGCCCGATGGTCAGCATCAGATTCAGCCACTGCCCCCGAAGCAGGCTGCGACGGGTCCAGCACCCGGATTTCCGAGGAGACGTCACGCAGGAGGTTCAGCAGCAGGAAGTTCCGCGTCCAGCTCCAGGACTGCAGCGACGTGCGGGCATCCGGGGTGAAGAGGACCGTCAGCCTGCGCTCGCCGGCAACGTAGCGGTCAAAATCCGCCGCGAGCAGCGAACCCGCCGGATAGCTCGTTCCGTCCACTGTCCACTCGCGCTGCGGCCGGAAGAGCAGCCATTCCCGGTGCGCGCTGAGGTTCACGTCCGTGGGCGCATCGACTGCCGTCCAGGACCCGTCCCGCAGCACAGAGGTTGTCCGGTTGAAGAAGTCGATCCAGTCAACGGCGAAGGTCCGTTCAAACCCCGGCGTGGAGTCGTGGGCCACGATCGCCATCATATGGTCCTCGGGGATCTCGAAGATCCTGGCCGCATCGGCCAGGGACTGGCCGCGGTGCAGTTTCACGCCGGTGCGTGCGTAGGATGAGGCGGTCCGCGGCAGGGCGTCCGCCGTGCTGGCTACCAGCAGCGTATCCGCGTCAAGCCACGAAACGTTGCCCTTCGCCGTCGGAAGGTCAAAGCCGCCGGCGACGGGGTCAACGAAACTGCGGGTCTCGACGTCGAACTCGCGGTAGCGGTTGGCGTCGCCTCCGTCAGGGGAGAGGGCCAGCAGCGCCAGCCGGTAGGGCAGGCCGGGTTCCGGCCGGAGGAAGTTTGCCCCGTGGAAGACCCATTCCTCACCTTCGGCGGCGGCGAGCGCATCCACATCGAGCAGCACGTCCCATTCGGGGGCGTCGGTGCAGTAGCTCTCCCAGGTGGTCCGGCGCCACAGGCCCTTCGGGTTCTGCCGGTCCTTCCAGAAGTTGTAGTACCAGTCGCCACGCTTGCTCACCATGGCGATCTTGTCCGTGGAGTCCAGCACTTCGAGGATCTCGCCCTCGAGGCGGGCATAGTCCGCGTCCTCCAGAAGGTCCTCCGTCCTGGCATTCTGCTCCCGGACCCAGGCCAGCTGTTCCTCGCCGTAGATGTCCTCGAGCCAGATGTTTTCATCGGTGGGCTCGGGCGCGGTTTCGGGGGGAACGGCGGCGGAATCAGCTGCAGTGGTGGTCATGGCCCCAACCAAACAACATCCCGGCTCAGCTAGCAAGTCACATGCCGATACTCTGGATGCCGTGGTCACATCGCAAAGCATCCGGACGGTACTGATAGGCGCCGGGCCGAGGGGTACCAGCGTGCTGGAGCGGCTGCTCGCTAACTGGGCCCCGGCGGCCCCGTCCGGATCTGTTTCATCCGGTTCGTCGTCCGAATCGGCGCCGGTACAGGCGAAAGCCGGCCTGCACATCGACGTGGTCGATCCCTACCCGGCCGGCGCGGGGCATGTGTGGCAGCCCGGACAGTCGCGGCTTTACCTGATGAACACGCAGTCGTTCTACCCCACGCTCATCCCGGAGGACCCGCAGCTTGCCGCCCCGGTTGCCGGCACAACGTTTGACCGCTGGCGGGTCCGGCAGCAGCAGGATCCCCTTCCCGGGCTGACCGAAGAGGAACTCGCGGAACTGGCCGTGCTCGGCTCCGATGACTTCCCCAGCCGTGCCCTGTACGGCCGCTACCTCCGCTCCACGCTTGAGGAACTCCTCGCGCTGGTGCCCGACGGCGTCACGGTGGACTTCCACGAAACGTCGGCCACCGCCGTGCGCCCCTCGCCGGACGGAACGTTCGACGTCGAACTGGCCGGCGGCGGGACGCTTGCCGCCGATTCCGTGGTGTTGGCACTGGGCCACCTGGACTCCAGGCTTAGCCCAGAGCAGCGCCAACTGCAGGCAGCTGCCGCCCAATTCGGACTGCGCTACTTTCCGCCCGCTGTTCCTGCCGACGTCGACTGGTCGACTATTCCAGCCCGCGAACCGGTGCTGGTCCGCGGGATGGGGCTGAACTTCTTTGACGTCATGGGCCAGCTCACCGAGGGCCGGGGCGGGAAGTTCGTGGACGCCGGAGACGCCCTTGAGTACCTGCCCTCAGGCCAGGAACCGCTGATCATCGCCGCGTCCCGGCGCGGCACGCCGTACCGTTCCAAGGCCACCCTTGAGAGCTACTACCCGGCGTCGGTGACCCTGCGGTACTGCACCGGGGCCGCCTTGCGGAGGTTCGCCGCAGCCGGCATCGTTCCGGCCTTCGACCACGACCTCTGGCCGCTCCTGCACCGCGATGCCCTGTGGGCGTACTACTCCACGCTGGTGCGTTCCGAGCCTGCAGCCGTGCAGGATCCGGCCAGGTTCCTGAAGGAACTGGACGAGGCGCTGCACCCACATGCCCACACGACGGCAAAATGGGAAGAGATTGTCAGGGCGGTCATCGAAGGACATGTCCGCCCCGACAGCAGGCTGGATCTGCTGAGCCTCGCGGCGCCGCTGGCGGGACAGCCGTTCGGTTCCCGCGCGGAGCTGGACGCCGCCGTCGTCGACTATCTGCTCGACGACGCCCGCCGCTCTGCCCTCGGCGAGGACGACCCCCTGAAGATGACCATCGGTGCGCTGCACCACGGCCGTGCCGTGCTGAAGTCAGTGGTGGCCGACGGCGGCATCACCGACGAGTCGTGGGTCGCCGGGCTGCGGGGCTGGTTTGAGTCGTTTGTGGAAGGCCTCGCCAGCGGGCCCCCGGCGCTCCGTGCCGAGCAGCTCGCCGCATTGGCCCGCGCAGGCGTGGTCAGTTTCGTGGGACCCGACCCCAAATTCGGGCTGGACCGGAAGGCGGGGTTCTTTACCGCCGCGTCACCGTGGGTGAAGGACGCCGCCGCGAAGGCCCGCACCATGGTTGAGGCCCTGGCACCGGCCAACCGGGTGTCCGTCAACGAGTCTCCGCTGCTGGAACAGCTCCTCGCCGACGGGCTGGTGCGGCCGCGGACGATGATGACGGTTGAAGGAACACCGGTGCAGGCCTCGGGACTGGATGTCAGCCCGCATCCTTACCGGCCGGTGGCAGCCAACGGAGAAGTTGCCAAGCGGGTCTTCGTGCTGGGCCTCCAGCTCTCGGCAACCCAGTGGGGAACGGCGATCGCCGCCGAAGCCGTGCAGCAGGCCGGCCCGGTCTACGCCAGCGGCCAGCGCACCCTGCGCGACGCCGACGAAATCGCCCGCGCCATCCTCAAGCCCTGACGGGGCCGACGGCAGAGACCACGACGGTGACCTTCACCACGGTTCCCGACTCAATGGCGGTGAGGGTCAGCGTTCCGACGCCGGCTGCAGCCTTTGCTGGCACCGCGAGGTTCACTGTGGCTGCCCCGGAGGCCGCGGGAACCGTGCCCAGCGGGGTGGACGTGCCGGCCGCGTCCGTGAAAACCGCAGTCAATGACTTGTTGGCCGGGCTGCCCAGCGAGGCCAGGTCCAGCTTGGAGACTTCGAGCGTCATGGCGTCGCCGCCCTTGACCGCCGCCGCCGTCGTGTTGACGACGGACACGGTGCGCCGGGCAAAGTCAGGGGACGCGGGGTTGTGCTCCTGCAGGTACCTGATCCATGCGTCGCGGTCCACGAGGCCGGAGTCTTTGGTGCCCGTGCCTTCCTTGAAGACCCGGAAGTTGTCGCCGCCCGTTGCCAGGAAGCTGAACATCCCGATCCGGCAGGGCTTGGCCGGATCAAGCGGTTTCCCGTTCACCCGGATCGCGGTAATGTGGTCTCCCGCTGCGCGGGCGGCATCGTAGGTGTAGTTGACGTTCTCGGACAGGCCCAGCTGCTGGTAGGCGCGGCTCGGGACGCTGCCGTCGGGGTTGGTCTGCCACTGCTGTTCCAGGAGCGTCTTGAACTGTGCCCCGCTGAGGGACGTGGTCCACAGGTTGTTCACGAATGGCAGGACGGAATTGGCCTCGGCGTACGTGATAGTTCCGTCGGGTGCGAAGTACAGCTCGTTGCGCAGCCCGCCGGGATTCACGACGCCGATTTCGGCTCCGCCCAGTTCCGGCGCCTTGAGCGCATCCACGAGAGAGTCGGCCACGAGGTTGCCCAGGGTGGACTCGCCCGCGCGGTCGTCCCGCTTCGCCGGAGTGGTGTCCGTGACGGGAGTGAACGCCGTGGTGATATCAGCGGTCACCCTGCCCACCGGCTGGTTTCCGATTTCCGCAGCCTCGGCGATGGCCTTCCTGACGATCACGCCGACGGCGGCGACCCTCGGGTAGACGGCCACAAGGTCCGCGGCGGCATCAGTGGTGCGCTTGACGTTTCCTGCCTTGTAGCCGGTGACAGCCTTCGTCCTGGTGTCCACGGTCAGCTGGATCTGTCCAATGTTCTCGCCGTAGTTGCCGGTCTGCACAATGGGCCGGGTCTTGCCCTCCACCCCGGGAACGGGAGCATCCCACGCGTACTCCTTGTGGGTGTGGCCGTTGAAGATCGCATCCACGTCGGCGGATGTTTCGGAGACCAGCTTGGCGAAGGGGCCGCCGGCGGCCACCTCCTGCTCCAAAGTGGCGCCTTCCGGTGTTCCGGACCCTGCGCCGTCGTGGTTTTCCACGACGATCACGTCTGCCAGGTCCTCCGCCTTGATCCTGGCCGCAACGCGGTTGATGGCGTCGACGGGATCGCCGAACTCAAGCCCAGTGATCCCGGCAGGAGTGACGAGGGAGGGCACTTCCTGGGTCACGGTGCCGATGACGGCCACCTTGATGCCGCTCATCTCGAGGACCGTGAACTCCGGCAGCACGGGCTCCGAGGTGCCCTTCCTGTAGACGTTGGCGCCGAGGTAGGGAAACTTGGCGTTGCTGCCGCCGGCGACGCGGTCGCGCAAATCCGCCCAGCCGCCGTCGAACTCGTGGTTGCCCACCGCGGAGGCCCTCAGCTCCAGTGTGTTGAGGACATCGAGGGTGGGCTGGTCCCTTGCAGCAGAGGACGCGAACAGCGATGCCCCGATGTTGTCCCCCGCGGAGAGGAAAGCACTGGGGCCCGGTGCAGCGGCGCGCAACATCTCCACGGTGCCGGCGAACAGCACCGTGTTGGTGTCGATGCGGCCGTGGAAATCGTTGATGCCCAGGAAGTTCAGGTCAACGGTGGCCGGAGTGGCAGGGCCGGCCGGCAGGTCAAGGCCAGCGAGCACGGGGTCGTGGTCGCTGGCCCTGTACTGGCCGATACCGGCCAGTCGCTTCGCTGGAAGGTCCTGGCCGGTATTTTTCACAGGAATTTACTTGCGGTGGACGGTTTTAGCGATCAGGCCTCCACAGCCTCCGCCTCCGCGGTCTGGGTCTGGGCGCCCTGCCCAGTGTCCTGCACGATCCTGAACCTGGCGCCGGTGGGATCCGCCAAGGTGGCCAGCCGCCCGAAGGGTGTGTCGTCGGGTCCGTCGACGACGGTGGCGCCCAGGCTGACGGCCTTCTCGATGGATGTATCGGCGTCCCCCACGGCGAAATAGACGACCCAGTTCGACGGGACCTCGGCTGGCAGGTCCGCCGCTGCATCGTAGATCCCGGCCTTCGCGTCTCTGCCCGCGCCCAGAGTTGTGTAGCGGAACTCCGGGGTATCGCTCATGACGTCCGTGTTCCAGCCAAAGACGTCCTGGTAGAACTTCACAGCGGTGGCGTAATCCTTGGTGTGAAGCTCGTGCCACGCAGGGGTGCCGGGTTCGGCAACCACTTCATACCCGCGCATTTCGCGGGGCTGCCATACGCCGATGGCAGCGCCGGACGGATCGCCGAAGAACGCCATGTGGCCCTGTTCCGGGACGTCCATGGGCTCCATGTACACCTGGCCGCCGTTGGCCGTGACTGCGGTGGCCGTGGCGGCGGCGTCGTCAGTGCGCAGGTACGTGGACCACATGTCCGGCATGGCCGCCTGGTCCTCCTGCTTCTGCATGATTCCCGCGACCAGTTTGCCGTTCTTGTTGGCGGTGATGTAGCCGCCGTATTTTTCCTGGTCCCCGGTCTGGAAGTCCCAGCCGAACAGTTCGCCATAGAACTGTCGGGAAGTGTCGGTGTTGGAGGTCATCAGGTCAATCCAGCAGGGTGCTCCGGGCGTGATGTCTGGGGTGGGCATTGTCAGCTCCTGTAGTGGGCCGCGAAACAAGTCCGCAGGTCAAAGGGATATGGAGACAGGATCGACACTATGCCCGCGGTATGACAGTTTCAATGGCTCCGGCAGTCAGAGCCGGTCGGAATACGAGGTGGCGGGTTCGTTGTCGTCGTCGGCTTCGACCCACTCGATGAAGTCCTTGAGCGACATGCACCAGTAGTAGTCCGAGTACCTCAGTCTCTGCTTTTCGGCCTTGCTCACGACGGCTACATCTCCCCAATAGCAGCAGGTGCGGAACGGTGCCCTTTCGCGGAATCTGAAGTTGAGCACCGCTGATTCCTTCCAGTGAACGCCAACAGGGCTGTCTTCGCATGAGTGGTGCGTACTCGATTTTTCGGCGGGCAGGTACTCGCCGGTACTTGGTTTAGGGCGCCGAATGCGGGGTCTACCTGCCCATGAAAAAGGCCGGCCGAACCAACCTTGCGATTGGCTCAACCGGCCCCTGACTGTGCGCAGATTGCGCTACGCGGAAGGTAAGAGATTCGAACTCTTGGTACGGGGTTACCGCACACTGGTTTTCAAGACCAGCTCCTTCGGCCGCTCGGACAACCTTCCGTGACTAGTAGTGTTTCATAGGCAGTTGGCTGCAACAAAAACCGAAAGGTGGCCGTTGCTGTCAGTGCACACTATTTTTGGGGCAGGAATGAGCAAGAAAATCGGGAGTTCTCCATGAAAGCCGTCTACATCTCGGAGCCGGGCGGGCCGGAAATGCTGGAAATCCGCGACGTTCCGCCTCCCGTTCCGGGCCAGGGCGAGGTCCTGATCGACGTCGTGGCCGCGGGCCTGAACCGTGCAGACGTGCAGCAGCGGAGGGGCTTCTACCCGCCGCCTCCGGGTGCATCGGAAATTCCGGGGCTCGAGGTTTCCGGCCGCATCGCCGGATTCGGGCCGGGGGTCACCAAGGCGTTTTCCATCGGGGACAAGGTGGTGGCCTTGCTGGCCGGCGGCGGCTACGCCCAGCAGGTCGCGGTCCGCTCGGAGCAGGTTCTGAGGATTCCCGACGGCGTTGACCTGGTCACCGCTGCCGCCCTCCCGGAGGTTGCGGCCACCGTGTACTCGAACCTCATCATGACTGCGCAGCTCCAGCCGGGAGAGACGGTCCTGATCCACGGCGCCACCGGCGGCATCGGCACCATGGCCATTCAGTTCGCCAAGGCATTCGGTGCGACTGTTGCCACCACGGCCGGCACTGACGAGAAAGTCAGCACGGCCAAAGCCTTCCTCGGTGCCGATATTGCGATCAACTATGCCGAGGAGAACTTCCCGGAGAGCCTCCGGGCCCAGAACGGCGGCAAGGGCGCGGACGTGATCCTCGACGTCGTGGGCGCCAAGTACCTGCAGCAGAACATTGACGCCCTGGCCGACTACGGCCGGCTCATCGTCATCGGACTGCAGGGCGGTGCCAAGGGCGAACTGGATCTCGGGCAGCTGCTGCGGAAACGCGCGGCGGTCGTCGCCACGGCGCTCCGGCCCCGTCCGGTCGAAGAGAAGGGCGTGATCATGACCTCCGTCAGGGATGCCGTCTGGCCACTTATCGCCGACGGCCGGATCCACCCCCTCGTGGCCAAGACCTTTCCGCTGGACCAGGTCAGGGCGGCCCATAAATACTTCGACTCGGGCGAGCACGTGGGCAAGATCCTCCTGGTCATGTAGGCCCGCGCAGGCCGCCGGTGCCAGCGGTAGGGACTCCATGCATACCCGGTATTGCCATGTCCGGGCAATGCCGCTAGGCTCGCCATATACGCGGTATGCACTGGTCTTGGGGGCCGGTGCATGCCGCGGCCTTCCCAGCCAAGGAGCACCATGTCCATCCGCCACAGCCTCCTCGCCCTGCTACAGGACCAGCCGCGCTACGGCTACCAGCTCAGGGTCGAATTCGAAGACCGCACCGGGTCCACCTGGCCCCTGAATATCGGGCAGGTCTACACCACACTGGACCGCCTCGAACGCGACGGCCTGGTCAGGAACGATGGCGGCGACGGCGAAGGCCACGTGGTCTACAGCATCACCGCTGCCGGCACTGCCGAGGTCCAGGGCTGGTTCGCCACCCCGGTGGAGCGCAGCAATCCGCCGCGGAATGAGCTCGCCATCAAACTGGCCCTCGCCGTCACGCTACCCGGCGTGGACGTGGCCTCCATCATTCAGGCCCAACGCGTGGCGTCCATGCGGGCACTTCAGGACTACACGAAGTCCCGGCGGGACACGGCCGCCAGCCAGCGCCCGGGTGACACTGCCTGGCTGCTGGTGATCGACTCGCTGATTTTCCAGACCGAAGCGGAGGTCCGCTGGCTGGATCTCTGCGAAGCCCGCATGGTCCAGCTCTCACAGACGGCCGGCACTCACAGCGCAGCACGCAAAACATCCAACGGGGTCACTGTGGAAGAGGCCGCCCCGCTCAACGCGGAGACGCGCCGGTGAGCGTCCTGGGGCCGCGGCAGGTCCTGGAGCTCGCCAAGGTCAGCAGGACTTTCGGCCGGGGCGCGACGGCGGTTGCCGCCCTGCGCGACGTCGACCTCACCGTCAGCGCGGGCGAGTTCGTTGCGGTGATGGGGCCGTCGGGATCCGGCAAATCATCGCTGCTGGCGCTGGCCGGCGGACTGGACCGGCTGACGTCGGGCGGTGTCCTTGTGGAGTCCACAACTAGCCCCGCCGGATTCCCGGCCTGCCGCAGTGACCGAACGGCCGGAGAAACCCGTTCACCGCCTCTGCTGCACCGCTCGGCGCTTCGCCGGGCGGCACCTGGCCGTTGTCGGCTCGATTCTTGGCGCCCGTTGGTAGGGTGCGCCGGAGAGGATTGTCACATTATTTAGATCTCAAGGAGGAGACATGGGCACTATGCCTCATGGCAGCGGCCGGACAGCGGACGGGAATCTGGACTTTGTTCCGGACCCGTCGCTTCCGGCCACGTCCCTGGATGATTCCGTCCGGGAAGCGGAAGACCGCAAATGGACTCCGGCCAAGATTGCCGTCTGGGTTGCCATCGCGCTCCTGGGTGGAGTGGCCTGGTTCATGTTGGCCGTTGTCCGCGGCGAAACGGTCAACGCCATCTGGTTCGTCTTTGCCTCGGTGTGTACGTACCTGATCGGCTACCGCTTCTACTCCAAGTTCATCGAGAAGCATCTGCTCAGGCCCAACGACCGCAGGGCCACGCCGGCCGAGTACAAGGCCGACGGCAAGGATTACGTGCGCACGGACCGGAACGTCCTGTTCGGCCACCACTTCGCCGCCATCGCCGGTGCCGGCCCGCTGGTCGGACCGGTCATTGCGGCCCAGATGGGGTATCTGCCCGGCACCATCTGGATCATCATCGGCGTCGTCCTCGCAGGAGCCGTCCAGGACTATCTGGTCATGTTCTTCTCCATGCGTCGCGGCGGCCGGTCGCTGGGCCAAATGGCCCGCGAGGAACTAGGCGTCATCGGCGGCACCGCCGCCCTCGTGGCCACCCTCCTGATTATGGTGATCATCGTCGCCATCCTGGCGCTCGTCGTCGTGAATGCCCTCGGCGAAAGCCCCTGGGGCGTCTTCTCGGTGGCCATGACCATCCCCATTGCACTGTTCATGGGCGTGTACCTGCGGTTCATCCGGCCCGGCAAGGTCATGGAAGTCTCGATCATCGGCTTCGTGCTGCTCATGGGCGCCATCATTGGGGGCGGGGCAGTTGCCGGCACCGAATGGGGTGCCGCCGTCTTCCACCTGGACAAGGTGACCATCGCATGGGGCCTTATCGTGTACGGCTTCATCGCCGCGATCCTGCCCGTGTGGCTGCTGCTGGCTCCGCGCGACTACCTTTCCACCTTCATGAAGATCGGCGTGATCGTGATGCTGGCCCTGGCCATCATCGTGGTGCGCCCGGAAATCACTGTCCCGGCCTTCAGCGAGTTCGCCGGCCGGGACAACGGACCGGTGTTCCCTGGCGCGCTGTTCCCGTTCCTGTTTGTGACCATTGCCTGTGGAGCCCTGTCCGGCTTCCATGCGCTGATCTCGTCCGGCACCACGCCCAAGCTCATTGAGAAGGAGCGGCAGACGCGCTTCATCGGCTACGGCGGCATGCTCATGGAATCCTTCGTCGCCATCATGGCGCTGGTGGCCGCAATCTCGATCGACCGCGGCATTTACTTCGCCATGAACGCGCCTGCGGCGCTGACCGGCGGCACCGTGGAAACTGCGGCGCAGTGGGTCAACGGCCTCGGCCTGGCCGGCGTCAACATCACTCCCGATCTCCTGGCGCAGACCGCTTCCAATGTGGGGGAGGAGAGCATCATCTCGCGTTCGGGCGGCGCGCCCACCCTGGCAGTAGGCCTCGCCCACATCATGCAGCAGTTCATCGGCGGCACAGCCATGATGGCTTTCTGGTACCACTTCGCCATCATGTTTGAAGCGCTCTTCATCCTGACCGCCGTTGACGCCGGAACCCGCGTTGCGCGGTTCATGCTGCAGGATTCCATCGGCAACTTCGTGCCGAAGTTCAAAGAAGCCTCCTGGCGGCCAGGAGCATGGCTCTGCACGGCGGTCATGGTCGGCGCGTGGGGTGCTGTGCTCCTGATGGGCGTCACGGATCCGCTGGGCGGCATCAACACGCTGTTCCCGCTGTTCGGCATCGCCAACCAGCTGCTGGCGGCCATCGCGCTCGCGGTCTGCATGGCCATCGCGGCCAAACGCGGTGCGTTCAAGTACCTGTGGATCGTCGCGTTGCCGCTGGCGTTTACTGCCGTCGTCACCATCACGGCGAGTTTCCAGAAGATCTTCTCTGACGTGCCGGCCGTGGGTTACTTCGCCAACAACGCCGCCTTCTCGAAGGCCCTCGCTGACGGCAAGACGTCCTTCGGCACGGCGAAGACCGTGACGGCCATGGAAGCCGTGGTCCGCAACACCATGATCCAGGGCTGGCTATCGGTGATTTTCGTGGTGCTGAGCATCGTCGTCATCGTTACCGCGCTGGTGGCCACGGTGAAGGCGTTCCGCAACAGCGCCGCCGGCGTTCCGAATGCCGACCACGAGGACACGCCGCAGCCGTCCCGCGTCTACGCTCCGGCCGGATTGATCCCCACTCCCGCCGAGCGCGAGCTTATGGCCGAGTGGACCAGGCTTCCGGCGGACCAGCGCTTCGAGAGGGCGGGCCATCACTGATGGGCACCGGGCAGGGAACTGCGGCGCCGGGGTCCGCAGGGCACGGCTCCGCCGGACCGCAGAACGCCGTTGCCGCGGGCTTACGCGGCTTCGCCCGGTACTTTCAGGGCGTCATGGGCGCGGACGCGTATGCGAAGTACCTGGAGCATCACTCGGCCGCCGGCCAAGGCACTCCGCCCATGGGCGAGCGGGAATTCTGGCGCGACCGGACCGACCGCCAGGACAGCAACCCGCAGGGGCGGTGCTGTTGAGCAGGCGGGGGCGACCCCGTGGCTGGCCGGCACCCGCCAGGCGTACTGGCGCCGAAAACGGGGTTTCGCTACGGACGAAACGAAATCCAGGTCAAGGAGCTTCATTGACTGGACTCGGCGTTCCGGGCTCGTGAGAGTATGAACGCATGAGCGATCCGAACGACACTCAAACCGCCCGGGCGGCCGCCACCGATGCCGGTTCACAGGCCGGGTCCCGTCCCGGTGAGGACGTCCCCGTGGAGGGCACCACACTTGACCCTGACGCGGTCCCGGCAGGTGGCAACTACGCTTCGGAGCCGTCGAAGCCCAAGGGCAGCAGCCTTCAGGACCTGGTGGATGAGCCCGCCAAGGTGATGCGGATCGGCACGATGATCCGGCAGTTGCTGGACGAGGTGAAGTCGGCGCCCTTGGACGACGCCGCCCGCGGCAGGCTGGCGGAGATTCATGAGCGCTCCATCAAGGAACTCGAGGACGGGCTGGCCCCGGAACTCGTTGCCGAGCTGGAACGCATCAGCCTTCCGTTCCCGGACAATGCCACGCCGTCCGACGCTGAGCTGCGGATTGCCCAGGCCCAGCTGGTCGGCTGGCTGGAAGGCCTGTTCCACGGCATCCAAACCGCCGTTGCTGCCCAGCACGCGGCCCGGGATCATGCCATGGCCCAAGTGCAGCTGCGCCAGCTTCCGCCGGGCACTGTCATCGCTCCCGGCGTGGTTATGGGAGAGAACGGGGAGCCCCAGCGGGCCAAGGCTCCGCAGCCGGGATCCGATCCGCTCAAGCCTGGGCGGCAGGAAGACCCTGACCACGGTCCGGGTCAGTACCTGTAGGTTCGGCTTGGGGTTTTTTACCGCTGCCCGGCAAGGGCGGAAAGACGACGCCGAACTCGGTAAAGGGCTGTGGCGGCGAGCCCACGACCGCTTCCACCGGGGTCTGGACCGCTACCACCAGGTTCTTGAAGGCGTGGAGGACGAGCAGCTCTATGGCGAACTCGTCGAGATCGCGAACCAGCTGGCGGAGCTGTCCGGCCGCGTCCGGCAGGTCTGCGTTGAGGCGCAGCGGCGCTCTCCCAGCGACGGGCTGGACATCCCGCACGCGCTGTCCGGCGTCCACCGCGCGCTGTCGAAGGCGGGAAACTCGCTGGCGGCCACGGCCGAAGCCGCGGCAATGCTCCGCCTCGCCGTTGGTCCCGTTCCCGTGGGCGCGGCATCGGTGTGGCGGCGGGCCGAGACGGTCTTCGAGCAGGTGGCCGACGCGGAGCGGCAGCTCGCCGAAGCCTGACCTGGCCCAAGACCGGGACAGCTGTCGCCCGGTCGCCCGGCGGGCATGCAAAAAATTCCCGGATTCCGGGTGTTAAGCGCCTAGCTTAGCTTCCGGCCATTGCGTGCACCGAAGCGGGAATTGTTGGCAGGATGGACAGATGACTTCTTCACCGACACTGACATTCAATGACGGCAATACCATTCCCCAGCTCGGCTACGGCGTGTGGCAGGTCGAGGACGATGTAGCTGAAAAGGTCGTCTTCCAGGCGTTCCAGGCGGGGTTCCGCCACATCGACACGGCCAAGATCTACGGCAACGAGTCCGGCGTGGGCCGCGCCATCGCGAGCTCCGGGCTGTCGCCCGAGGAAATCTTCATCACCACCAAGCTGTGGAACGCGGACCAGGGCTACGAGTCCACGCTGGCGGCGTTCGAGGAATCCCTGGAGCGCCTGGGCCTCGAATGCCTTGACCTGTACCTGATCCACTGGCTCCAGCCGAAGCAGGACAAATACGTGGACACCTGGAAGGCGCTGATCGAGCTGCAGAAACGCGGCCGGGTCAAGTCCATCGGTGTTTCCAACTTCACCGTTGAGGGCCTGCAGCGCGTCATCGATGAGACCGGAGTGGTGCCGGCCATCAACCAGGTGGAACTGCATCCCTTCTTTAACCAGGCCGAGCTCCGGGAATTCAATGCCTCCAAGGGCATTCTGACCCAGGCGTGGTCCCCGCTGGGCCAAGGCGGTGAGCTCCTTGAGGACGCCACCATCACGGCAATCGCGGACAAGCACGGCGCCACTCCCGCGCAGGTTGTCATCGCCTGGCACCTGGCCATCGGCAACGTGGTCATCCCCAAGTCGGTGACCGAGTCACGCATCCGCGAGAACTACGATGCGCTGAACGTGACGCTTGACGCGTCCGACGTCGAAGCCATCAACGGCCTGGACCGCACGGCGGCGGGAACGGGACGCATCGGGCCGGACCCGGCCGTGTCCGACTTCGCCTGACCTTTAGCCGCGCAGGCCCCGCCCGCTGAGCTGATCCACCGGATCTGCTGCAGTGCAGCTGACCTCAGCCGGGCGGGGCCTTTGCTGTCCAGATGGCAGCGGCGGTTAAGCCGCTGCTTTGGCCTGCTGGGCAGCCACGGCATCAACGACGGCCCAGTCGTGCTCGCCGGAGAGGCAGCGGCTGGCGAACCGTTCGGCGTCGGCTGCGGTATCGAAGACCTCGGTCCGGACCCGCCCGCAGTCGGCTTCAAAGTACGTTACGTGGAATTCCTGGTTCATTTCCATGACTCAATGGTGCAACCGGGGTCTGACATTATTTGTCCTTCAGTCCGGTGTGTTGCGCAACCGGAGCACCCGTTCCTTCGCCAGCATGGCCGTTCGCTTGCTCTTCTCGGCGGCCCTGGCTGACTGCTTCGCCTCGGCAGCTGCCGTTTCAAGGTCCTTCCGGACGGCTTCCAGGGAGTCTTCCGCCTTCCTGAGCCGCTGTCTTGTCTCGCGCACCTCGGCCGTGAGGCGGGTGAACTCCGCTGCCGCGTCCTGCAGGGTTTCGTCACGGGACTCGGCCTCCGTGGCGGCTGCCTGAGCCGCGGCTTCAGCCTCGGCGAGTGCCGCCAAGGCTTTGTCCAGGACCGACGGCGATGAGGGGCGGGGCGTCCGTCGCACCGCCTGCATCCGCGGTTTCTCAGGCCCCTCCGGCGGCTGCCGGCGGCTGACCTTTGGAGGCGGCCCCGCATGCCCGCCGGTGACCCGCGGGGGCTGCTGCAGCGGCCCCAGGGCGGCAGGAACCGCAACTGCGCCGCTGAGATCAACCTGGTCCACGCCGTCGGCCGTGAGAACCCGCAGCAGCAGCCCGCTCTGTACGGCAGCCGCGGCAGCCGTGTCGGCCGTGGCGGCCCGCAGGGTCTCTTCCACCTCCGAGGCCACCGCCCCGCTAATGGAACGGCCCTGCTCCTCTGCTGCGCGCCGGGCGGTATTCACGGCCGCTGCAAGAAGCTTGCGCCGCTCCCGGGACAGCTCCCGCAGGGCGGCGGCGTCGAGCGCGGCCTGGGCCCCCTGCATCGTCTGCCCGAGGTCGCGGAGCTCCCGCACCGCGTCTGGCCGGTGATGCGCCAGCATATTGACAGTCCAGGCTGCGATGGAGGGCTTGGGGAGTGCCTTGATGGCCTGGGCCAGCGGTCCGTTGGACTCTGCTGCCGCAGCCTTCCCGGCAGCAGTGCGGGCAGCCACGAATTCGTCGAAGGGCAGCGCATACAGGCGTCCCGCAACGTCCGCCAGTTCCTGCTCCTCCATGCCAGCCATCTTAGGACGGCATGACAGGAAAAGCCGGGCACCCTAGCCGGCTTCCGGACCTTTAGGCCGCGGTCCGGGGAGGTGGCCTTGGCGGTTAGCTTCGCGGACGAGCAGCCGGATGTTCGCGAACAGCACCGCCTTAGCAGCTTTCGGATCGGGCCAGTGTCCACGGTTCAGTGCGCGTTCAAGGTCCCGACAGTATGCTTCGAGACGAAGTGCTCCTGCCATGGCGGATGTTGCTCTCAGGCTCACCAGTGCCTCGGCGGCTGAGTCCGCGTCGTGGCCCGCTAGACCGCGAAGGATTTTTGCGGCGCGGACGGGCAGCATCTGCAGGTACTCGTCCATGAACGTATGCGCTGCGGCGGGGCCGGCTTCGTCCGCAAGAGACTGCAGGGCGCCGCTGTCCAGCACTGGCACGTCGTTCTCGTCTGTCACAGCAGCCCCCTAAATCCCTAGAAGAGCCGCGACGCTGCTGCACGGCTCTTTGAATAGTCCAGGGAGGACCTCAAGACCGTGGAAGAGTTCCCACAGGATCCGATCAAGAGTGGAAATATCGGCGGCCAGAAGAACTAAGCGCGGATGGGTACGGCAACCGTCAGTGCGGGACAGGCGTTCCGCCCCGGCGCCTGCGGGGTCTGCGGAGCCGGTCGGTCAGTGTCGCTAACGGCCGGATGAGGGTCCTGTGCAGGCCGGAGGCCACGGCATTCAGGAGAAGGAGCGCCAACTGTACAGCCCCGGCCAGAAGCAGGAGGAGGGACAGAATGATGAAGGCGGGCAGAAACATGATGAAGACGGCGATCATGGTCGCGAAGTAGCCAAGACCGTAGCCGACGAGCGTCGCCTGGTCCACCGGGATTCCATTCCAGCTGAGGGAGTTTCCGTGCTGCCGATTCCATCTTGCAGCGTTGGTGATGTGGCCCCCGGCCGCTTCCGCAACCGGGGACCACGTTGCGGGAGGGACAATCCGTGCGCTGTCTGCTGCAGGTGCGCGACAATGCGCCTTGGCGTACTTTAGAAGCCCACCGCCCAAAAAACAGCCTTAGCGTGTTCCGGCATCCCATCCCGGTCCATGAGGCGATCTGATGTAGCTGACCTTCGCATAATCTCCTTTGAAACCTCCCGATAAGGCTGTTCTAGCACCGCTGGGACGGCCTGACAATAAGATTTTTTGGGCTACGGAACCGCCCGCTGGCGGGTCACCCTGCGAAGCCCAGCGTGCAGAACTACGGGAGGCACCTGTGCGTTTCCGGTGCGTGCGCCACAGTTCCGGACCAGGCCGGCCCGCGCGCTCGGGCGCATTAAAAGGGCCGACGGCGGCTGGGGGGACCGCCCTGGTCTCAGACAGGCGGCTCCGCCGCCGGCCCAGCCCCGGTGATCCACTTCTTATTATCGTCCCTGCCTGCAATTCCGGCGAGGGGCACTTCCAAACGTGGCTACGATCGGGTGGTTCGCACGGCTCCTCGAAGCGCGATCCCTGACGCGGCCACCACCGGGACCAGGCTCAGCAGAACAGCGATGGTGTTGGGCCGGAACACGAGGTGGCCGCCGCTGGCGCGGCTGTAAGCTCCAAGCGGGAAGACGAAGCCGCCTCCGCCGCCACCGGATGCACCGCCACGGCCGCCGCCTTCTGCGTTGGTGCCGCCGCCGAACCCGAAGGACACCAGGGCAACGGGGAGCAGCTCTGCGCCGCCGACCTGGACCGGAGGGCCGTACGCCCGGGACACGCCCACGTTCTTGAACGCTTCCAGCAGAGAAGAAAAAGTATCAGCCATGTCATCACTCTAGGCACCGGCGCCGGCCAACTCCATGGTGGCAATCCGAGGCTGATGACCTCTTGATGCACCAGAAGGGTGCAGCCCGCGCTCGAGCTGCACCCTTCTGAATTCTGCAGAGGACTATTCCTTGAAGGCGTCCTTGACCTTTTCGCCGGCCTGCTTCACGTCCGACTTTGCCTGGTCGCCCTGGCCTTCGGCTTTGAGGCTGTCATCGCCCGTGGCCTCGCCGGCAGCTTCCTTGCCCTTGCCGCCAAGCTTTTCGGCAGCGTTTCCGATCTTGTCATCCAAACCCATGGTGTTTCTCCCTACGGTTGGCTCCGCGGCGGGTCCGCCGGCGGCTTACCTTTTTACCCTAGCCCAGATCCTCGTCTAATACTAAGCATGCTGACTGCTCCGGCCGCCACCGGCCCATCCTGCGGCGGCCGCTGCACCTCTGGACTCGGGTGATAAGTAGGCTTACGATTAAATCGCGTAACGGAGCCTTTGGGCTCCGGGGGGCAGCCCAATTTGGGGGAGGCCTCGAACGCCGTCGGCGGCGTGTCTCACCGGCTAGCCCCAGTGCGAACCGCCGCCGACACCACAGCTGCTAGGCCGACTCTCAGTCCTTGCGTCGGGGGAGCACCAAGAGGGCATCCCCGACGGCGCGCTGTCCGGCTGCGCCGGAGGGGGTTGACGACCTTCCCGTCCACGACCATGGTGGTGGGGGAAGTTGCCTACGTAAACCTTGGAGCCGCCCCCTCAATTCTGGGCGGCACTGATGCAACCCTCGGTGCCAGATCCCGCGGTTATCCCATGATGTGCAGGCAAGACTGGTCCTGTCCTGGAATTGAGGGTGCCGCGACCTGACAACCAGAACGGCCGGGTCCGGACGCGCTCCCCCAGCAGCACCGGACCCGGCAACTCCAAGCCAGGCGTGCCAAAGCGACTCCTCTCGTAGGAGGATTCAGGCATGGCAGCTGAGACGCTCAAGCCGGCGCGACGGCAAAGATGACCCAGAGCAAAGCTGCGACGACGGCCGAGGAGATCATCGACCTCCGCGTGACGGGATGGGACGGCAGCTCGATGCCCTCGTCCCGCAGCTGGCGTGTCTCCAGGACGGCGGCCCGCATCAGTGGAACGAAGACGGCAGCCAACACGGCCACCACGAGCAGCTCGCGCCAGGGCTGCACGATGCCCGTTGCCTCCAAGGCGGATCCCAGCAGCGAGCCGAGCAGTAAGAACCAGAAGATCGCCCAACCTGCCAGTCGCCTCCGTTTCGGCGGCATGCCCTCGAGCGAATCCGGCGGCCAGTCCTGCCACTCGTACTTGTTGTCGTCCCTGCCTGTTCCCGCGGCCATGGCCATAGAGTAGCGGTGTTCCGACTGCTACAGTCTGGCCATGGTCAGCTGGTTCAGAAGCAAGGCCCTCAGCCAGGGGGAGCTCAGCTACGCCAGGGCCTCGATGATCGTCCTTGCCATCCTCAACCTCCTCAACGCGGCCCTGACCATCTCGGAGCATGAGGCCGAGAGCCGCGTTCCGCTTAGCGCCTGGGGATCCATCGGGATTTCGGTCTTCTGTGTCATGGCCGCGACCTACTACCAGAAGCGCCTGGATCAGGCACGAGCTATGGCCGGGATCATGCGCGACCCGGATCGGGCTAAGGGACAACTGGGCTGACCTCGGGAAAGCGTCAAACGCCCGGCCTGCGCAGTCGGGTGGCGGCCAGTGGCCGAAGGTCGAGGCCCGTCTGCATTCCTCGGCCGCATCATCGAGAGCCGATGCTTGCCAGGGATGTTTAGGGCAGACTGGTGGCGTGAGCGGAATCCGGTGGGTGTTACACGTCGATCTTGACCAGTTCATCGCGGCGGTCGAAGTGCTCCGGCGGCCGGAGCTTGCGGGCAAGCCGATCATTGTCGGCGGTCGGGGCGACCCCACGGAACGAGCCGTGGTGTCGACCGCATCCTACGAAGCCAGGGCGTTCGGCGTGGGTTCCGGAATGCCCTTACGCATTGCGGCCCGGAAAGTGCCCGACGCTGTGATCCTGCCCGTCGATCAGGAGGCTTACCTCGCGGCGTCTGAAACGGTGATGGCCACCCTGCGCGCGCAGCCCGGGGCCACCGTGCAGGTGCTTGGTTGGGATGAAGCCTTTATAGGCACTGAGACAGAGAATCCAGAATCCTACGCCCGGCAGGTGCAGGCCGCCGTCCTGGAGCGAACACAGCTGCATTGCAGCGTTGGCATCGGCGACACCCTGGTCCGAGCCAAAGTCGCCACCGGTTTCGGCAAACCGGCTGGCGTCTTCCGTCTCACTTCCGGGAACTGGCTCGACGTCATGGGCAGTCGGCCCACCAAGGACCTGTGGGGCGTCGGAACCAAGGTGTCGGGCCGGCTGGCCAAACTCGGCATCAACACAGTCGCGGAGCTCGCCGCGTCCGACCCCCAAGACCTGGTTCCGGAGTTTGGCCCCAGGATGGGTCCTTGGTACGCGGAGCTCGGACGCGGGGACGGCGCCAGCGTTGTGGACGACACCCCGTGGGTTGCCCGCGGGCATAGCCGGGAGACCACCTTCCAGCGGGACCTGACCGAGCCCGCCCAGGTGGACGACGCCGTGAGGGAGCTGACAGCGCATGTCCTTGAGGATGTTGTGGCGGAAGGACGGCCCGTGGTTGGGCTGACCCTCAAGGTTCGGTACGCGCCGTTCTTCACCAAAACCCACGCAAGAAAGATTCCCGAGACATTCGACCGGAACGAAATCCTCGCGCGAGCCTTGGACCTCGCAGCCGGAATCGAAGCGGGCCGTCCGATCCGACTCCTGGGCCTGCGGGCCGAAATGGCAATGCCCGACGATGCCCGAAAGGGACATACGCCCACGCGCGGCGGTTGGTGAAAGTGGGTATGCCCTGTGCCTGCCCAGGCAATTCCCCACAATCAGCAGAAAACCCCGCATCCCCGCTGTATCAGCGGAAATACGGGGTTCTTCTCGAGCTTCCTATCAGAATCGAACTGATGACCTTTTCATTACGAGTGAAACGCTCTACCGACTGAGCTAAGGAAGCACCGCACTAAACAACCAGGAAAACCCGGCCGGTTCATGCAAGAGTCAACTGTAATCGAGTCCCCGCGCCCGGGTCAAAATGACGTGCCGCGAAGGCCGAAATCGGACTGCGCACGGGCCTGCCCGGCTGAACGGCCAAGTCAGCAGACGGTGTTGTCCGCCGGCTTCTTGCCGTCAACGAGGTAGTTGTCCACGGCGTTGCTGATGCAGCTGTTAGACCGGCCGTACGCCGTGTGGCCCTCGCCCTTCCAAGTCAGCAGTGAGGCGTTGCCCAGCTGTTTCCGGAGGGCGCTGGCCCACTCCACGGGCGTGGCGGGGTCACCCGTGGTGCCGACCACCACGATCGGGGAAGAGCCGCTGTACTCGACCGGTGCCGGCGTCCGCAGGTTCTTGTAGGGCCAGCTGGCACAGTTGGCGCCACCATACGCGAAGAAGTACCCCAGGGTGGGGGACACCTGGCGGAGCTGCTGCTCTTCGGCCCGCATGGCCGCCGGATTGCTGTTCGTCGGGTAATCCAGGCAGTTGATCGCGCCGAAGGCCAAGGCTGTGTTGGACGTGTATTTGCCGTTCGGTGCACGGTCCGCGCCCAGATCCGCCAGGCGCAGCATCAGGCTGACGTCGCCCTTCATGGCCGCGTCCAGGGCCTGGGTCAGGGCAGGCCAGCTTTCATTGCCGTACATCGGCACGATCAGACCGCTGACGAACGTGTTGCCGCCTACGGTACGGCCGTCCTTGGCGGTGCGGGGTGTCGCGATTACGGACCGGATGATGTCGTGGATCTGCCGGATACCGTCGTCCACGGTGCCGCTCAGGGGGCAGCCTTCCTCGTTCAGGCAGTGCGCAACGTAGGCGTGCAGCGCTTTGTCGAAGGCCTTTGCCTGGCCTGCAGTCAGCTCTTCAGCGCTGAGCGACGGGTCGAGGGCGCCATCGAGGACCATCCGGCCCACGTTGTCGGGGAACAGCGAAGCGTAGGTTGAACCGAGGAAAGTTCCGTAGGAGAACCCCATGTAGTGGAGCTTGGAGTCATTGACCACGGCACGGAGGACATCGAGGTCCTTGGCCGCGCTGACGGTGTCGATGTGCCCCAGTACGGGGCCGGTCTGCTGGGCACATTTCGCCGCGATGGCCTTGTTGTCGGCGAGGAGAGCGGCCAGGCCGGCGTCAGTTTCAGGAGAGTAGATCTTGGCCCGGGACTCGTCCCGTTCGTTGTCCGTCAGGCAGCTGACGGGCGCCGAACGCTTGACGCCGCGGGGGTCGAAACCGATGAGGTCGTAGTTGGCCCGCACCTTGTCGGAGAAGTGGCTGTTTCCGGCGTCCCTCACGAAGTCGTAGCCGGAGGCACCGGGCCCGCCCGGGTTGACCAGCAGACTGCCCTGCTTGTTGGCTCCGGTGCTGGCGATCTTTAGGGCCGCGATTTCAATCGTTTCGCCGTCCGGCTTCGCATAATCCAGCGGCACCTTGACCTTGGCGCACTGCATCTTGTCCTCGCACGGCCCCCACACCACCTTTTGGGAGTAAAAAGCCTGCAGCCCTTTCGGAGCTGCCGCCGCAATGGAGGGGTCCGCCTGCCCTGTGGAATTCCCCTGCGAGGCACCGTCCTTGGACAGCCCCAAGAAGCTGCACGACGTCAGGAGCACGACCACCGCCATGGCTCCGGCAGCCCGCAGCGCCGTAGCGAAGGAGCGCGATCGCGCGGTCAGGGGAAGTGTGGACATCATGCGGTACTCCTTGGGCAGAGGCGTTAGGCGTCGTCGGGCAGGTGGTCTGTGGACCGGAACCTAAATCAGGCCCGCGGCCATCGCCTCTATGGTCAAAAGCGGTGCAACGTTCGTGGTGGTGATGCGTTTACGCGCCTTGTTGATGGCATCCATCCTGGCGAGGGTGACCTCCGGGCCCGAGCCGGCTGCGAAATCTTCCAGCTCGCTCCTCAACTCAACGTTGACGAGTTCCACGGAGTTTCCCATCTGGATGATCAGCACATCCCGGTAAAAGGACAGGAGATCGGTCAGCGTCCGGTCCAGGGAATCAGTCACGGAGCGCTTCGCACGACGCTTCTGGTCATCTTCCAGCTGTTTCACCTGGCTGCGCATGGCGGGCGGCAGCGTTCCGGACTCGGGGGCACCCAATGTGGCCAGCAGGGAGGCCTTCTCGGCGGCGTCCCGCTCCTCATTGGAGCTGTTGGCCTCCTCGGTGGCGATCTTGACCAGTTTATCAGCCATCATCACAGCGGCCGTAATGCCCCGGAGGCCCAGCGGGAAGCGGACTGTTTCCAACCGCCGTTCCCTGGCCTCGGCGTCGCGGGCCAGGCGCCGGGCAATTCCCACGTGACTCTGCGCCGCGCGGGCCGCGCGTTCGGCCACCGCCGGATCCACGCCGTCGCGCTTTACCAGCAGCGCCGCGACGTCGGCGGCCGGCGGCAGCCGCAGTGCCACTGCCCGGCACCGGGACCGGATGGTCACCAGGACATCCGCGGGGGAGGGGGCGCAGAGCATCCAGACGGTCCGCGGGGTGGGTTCTTCGATGGCCTTCAGCAGCACGTTCGTGGTGCGTTCGGCCATGCGGTCGGCATCCTCCACCACGATGATCCGCCACCGCCCAGACGAGGGCCTGTTGCCGGCCGTGGAAACGAGGTCCCGGGCCTCCTCGATGGTGATGGTCACCTTTTCGGTGCGGACGAAGGCGACGTCGGCGTGGGTTTCGCCGAGGATGGTCCTGCAGGCGTGGCACTCGCCGCAGCCACGCAGGGAGACGTCGTCCTGGTCACAGTTCAGCGCCGCGGCAAAGGCCTTGGCAGCGTTTGAGCGTCCCGAGCCGGGAGGGCCGGTGAACAGCCACGCGTGCGTCAGTCCTTCGCCCGTGGCTGCCTGCTGCAGCTGGGCGACGACGGCGGACTGGCCCTGAAGGTCATCCCAAACTGTCATCGCGGGGCCCTGCCGGGAGCGGCCAGAAGCCGGTTCACACGGTCAAGGATGGAGGCGGCAAGCTCATCCACGGACAACTGCGCCTCAAGCACCAGGTAACTGTCCGGCCGCGCTGCGGCGAGGTCCAGGAATGCCTGGCGGATCCGGGCGTGGAATTCGTCGGCTTCCGATTCCAGCCGGTCCTCCTGGGCGTCACCGGCCGTGCGGCGGCTCCGGCCGTCGGCCGGATGGACATCCAGCAGGACGGTAAGGTCCGGCTGCAGCCCCGACGTGGCCCACTCGTTGATGCTCCGGACGGCGTCTGTGCCAAGATCCCGGCCGGCCCCCTGATAAGCCACGGAGGAATCGATGTAGCGGTCAGTGAGGACCACTTCGCCGCGCTCCAGGGCAGGCCGGATGACCTGGCTGGCGTGCGCGGCACGGGAGGCCGCGAAGATCAGCGCCTCCGTAAGCGCGTCGATGTGGCCGTGGCCGTGATCCAGGACCAGAGAGCGCAGTTTTTCGCCAATCGGCGTGCCGCCAGGTTCCCTGGTCCGCAGCACGGTCAGGCCGCGTGATTCAAGCGTCCCGGCCAGCCGGGCGGTCTGCGTGGACTTGCCGGCGCCGTCACCGCCTTCGAAGGCGATGAAAAGTCCGGGATTCTGATTATTCACTGGTCCAGCCTACCGACAATCACTGACAGGAAGCCGCGCCAGTAGCCGCTTTTCCGCCCGGCAGGTGCCCAACGTACGCTTTGTTCATGAGCCTTTCCCAACAGCACGCCGCGTCCCTTTCGGCCGAGACCGTAGTCGTGGCCGCCGGCCGTCCTGCCCGCGAACACGACGAGCCTGTCAACCCGCCCATCGTGCTGTCCTCCACATATTTCGGCACCGGTGCGCTGGATGACGGCGACCGCGGCTACGGCCGCTACGCCAACCCCACCTGGGATCCGTTCGAAGAAGCCCTGGGACAGCTTGAAGGCGCCACGCTGCCGGGCCTCCTCTATGCTTCGGGACTGGCTGCCGTCAGCTCCGCGCTGTCCCTCATTCCCGCGGGCGGTGTGCTGGTCATGCCGTCCCACAGCTATTCGGGCTCACTGCTCATGGCGGCCGAGCTGGCAGAAAAGGGCTTCATCGAGCTCCGCACGGTTGACATCGCGGATACGGATGCTGTCATCGAGCTGCTCGCCCCGGCGGGAGGAAAGCCCGCGGACATGCTCTGGCTCGAGAGCCCGACGAACCCCATGCTCGGCATCGCGGACATCCGGGCACTGACCCAGGCGGCGCACGACGCCGGAGCAATCGTTGTCACGGACAACACCTTCTCCACGCCGCTGGTGCAGCAGCCACTCAGCCTGGGGTCCGACGTCGTCCTTCACTCGGTGACCAAATACCTGGCGGGACATTCCGACGTGGTGCTGGGCGCCCTCGTCACCTCGAACGCGGAACTGCGGGAAACCCTGCTCCATCACCGCATCATCCACGGCGGAATAGCGGGCCCCTTCGAGGCATGGTTGGCGCTGCGGGGGCTGCGGACGCTTGCGTTGCGGATCGAGCGCTCGCAGGCTTCGGCCGCGGTGCTCGCCGAAAGGCTCAGCACCCACCCGCAGATCGAAAGCGTCCGGTACCCCGGCCTGGCGTCGGATCCGGGACATGACCGGGCCAAGTCCCAGATGTCCGGCTTCGGCTCCGTCCTCTGCGTCCAGGTTGCGCCCGCCGGAGACCTCAACGGCGCCGATGCCGCAGACAAGCTGGTCCGCTCGCTCCAGCTCTGGCTGCCGGCCACCTCGCTCGGCGGCGTGGAATCACTGATTGAACGACGACGGCGGCACGCGGCCGAGCCGGTCAGCGTTCCGGAGAATCTGGTCAGGTTGAGCGTCGGCATCGAAAACGTCGAGGACCTTTGGTCCGATTTGCAGCAGGCATTGGACGCTTTGGACAGTTAGGCTGGTCGGGTGGACGGAACAGTACTGATCAATGTCGTTGAGAGCACGGTCTACTACATCCTGGGACTGGTGGCGCTGGTGCTTGAGGTGTGGGCCTTCTTCGACTGTGTCCGCCACAAGGCCAACGCTTTTGAGGCTGTGGGCAAAAGGACCAAGGCCTTCTGGCTGGCATTGACCGGCGGCGGCGTGGCCGTCGGCGCGCTGTCGGTGCTGGCCGGCGGAGGAGGCGGACTCATCGGGCCGCTCGGCCTCTTCGGCCTGGCCGCGGTGGTGGCTGCATCCGTCTACCTGGCGGACGTCCGCCCGGCGGTGAAGGACGCCGGCCGGGGCGGCAGCCGCAACATGGGCCCGTACGGCCCCTGGTAACCGGAGTCCGCTCGCTGGTGGGGCGCCCGTCGAAATCCGGATCAGTCCGCTGATCCCAGCGGCGCCACTGCTTCCCAGCTGACGGTAAGTTCCCCCAGCCGCCAGCGTGACGGTCCGTCCTTGACCGGCCACCCGCCGTCGAGCAGTGCCTTGCACATGGCCGTCCACCGCTGCCGGTTCCCGAACGACGCAAGGGGCGCCGACTCCAGCCACGCTTTGTCCATGGCCTGCAGCAGCCCGTGGATGCGCTCACCCGGAACGTTCCGGTGGATGAGCGCCTTGGGCAGGCGTTCGGCTACCTCCGAGGGCAGGTCGAAACTGCCGAAGCGCACGGACATGCTCAGCGTAAGCGGGCGTTCGGAATCCAGCGCAATCCAGGTGACGCGGCGGCCGATCTCGTCGCACGTTCCGTCAATGAACAGCCCGTCCGGCGCGAGCCTGTCCTGCACCAGACGCCAGATACCTGGAACGTCGGCCTCCTCGTATTGCCGGAGCACGTTGAACGCCCGCACCAGGACAGGCTTTCCCGGCACCGGGAGTTCGAACCCGCCCACGACGAAGCTTAGGCCGGGACGCTCGAGCGATTTGGCCGCCCGCACCCGCTCAGGCTCGATTTCGATGCCGCAAACCCGTACATCGGGCCGGACGGCGGCGAGCCTTTCGAAAAGCTCGACGGCGGTGGCGGGGGACGCGCCGTACCCCAGGTCGACCACCAGTGGGTCGTCCGCTGACCGGAGCCGCCAGGCCTGCGGCCCGGCCAGCCAGCGGTCCAGCCTGCGCATCCGGTTGGGATTGGTGGTGCCCCGCGTTACGTTGCCCACCGGCCGGCCGCGGTGTCCGCGGTTGCCAGGGTTTGTCGCCACCCGCTCTGCTTTCTGCACCACCGCCCCAGACTATCCAACGGCGCAGCACGGAATGTAACGCTCGGCGTCGGCGGCCTCTGCTCGGCTAGGATGAAAATCATGACTTACAAGCTGATTCTGCTGCGCCACGGCCACAGCGACTGGAACGCCAAGAACCTGTTCACCGGCTGGGTGGATGTTGACCTCAACGACCAGGGACGTCAGGAGGCACTCCGCGGGGGAGAGCTCCTGGTTGAGCACGACGTGCTCCCGGACATCCTGTACACGTCGCTCCTGAAGCGGGCCATCAACACCGCCAACATCGCCCTGGACAAGGCCGACCGCGGCTGGATTCCTGTCAAGCGCGACTGGCGACTCAACGAGCGTCACTACGGTGCCCTGCAGGGCAAGGACAAGGCCCAGACTCTCGCCGAATTCGGCGAAGAGCAGTTCATGCTTTGGCGCCGCTCTTACGACACCCCGCCGCCGGTCCTGGACGATAGCTCTGAATTCTCCCAGGTGGGCGACCCCCGCTACGCCGACCTCGGTGACACCATTCCGCGCACGGAGTGCCTGAAGGACGTTCTGATCCGTCTCATGCCGTACTGGGAATCGGACATCAAGGAAGACCTCAAGACCGGAAAGACCGTCTTGGTCACCGCCCACGGAAACTCCCTGCGTGCGCTGGTCAAGCATCTTGACGGCATCAGCGACGAAGCGATCGCCGGCCTGAACATCCCCACCGGCATCCCCCTCGTCTACGACCTGGACGAGGACTTCCAGCCCATCAAGACGGGCGGAACCTACCTCGACCCCGAGGCTGCCGCCGAAGCCATCCAGGCTGTGGCCAACCAGGGCAAAAAGTAAAGTAAAGCGGACGACGGCGGCTGGTCACCTCAGGTGACCAGCCGCCGTCGTTTGCTGTTAGGCCGGGAACCTCAGCCGTGCTCGATGCTGCTGTTCGGGTGCCAGGCGCCGGTCACGAGATACGTGACTTTCTGGGCCACGGACACGCCGTGGTCGGCAAATCGCTCGAAGTAGCGGCTGGCCAGGGCCACGTCCACGGTGGTGGCAGGGGATTCCTGCCAGTCGCTGCGGGCGATCGCCTTGAATACGCTCAGGTGCAGGTCGTTCACCGCAGTGTTGGCTTTGAGGATGTCGCGGGCAACTTCAAGATCCCGGGTCTCCAGCAGCTCGGTGAGCTTGGTGGCGATCTGGATGTCCTGTTCAGCGAAGCTCTTGAAGGTCTCCGTGAGCGACGCCGGAATCACCGTGGAGGGGAAGCGGAGACGCGCCAGCTGGGCAATGTGGCGGGCGAGGTCACCCATGCGTTCCAGGGAGGCGCTCATCCGCAGCGATCCGACGATCATGCGCAGGTCGCTGGCGACGGGACCCTGAAGGGCAAGGATGTCAATGGCGCGCTCGTCGAGGCTGTTCTGCAGGAAGTCGATCCGGGCATCCGCAGCGATGACGTCCTGGGCAAGGTCGACGTCGGCGACCTCAAATGACGTCGTTGCCTTGACGATCGCCTCGCTGACCAGCTTTGAAATCTCGATGAGGTCTTCGCCCACCTGGGCGAGCTCTTCCTGAAAAACCTTACGCACGTAGGCGTCCTTTCCTTAGAGATTCCGCCCCGCCGCCGCAGCGGCGGTCAGAATCTCGTGTCACCGTTCCGGCAGTCCAACTCGCCACTCTTCCAGCACCGGGTGAACTGTTACGCACCTCTAGATGAACGTTAGCTGAATCCGGCCCGTTCTGGTCGTGAAGCGGCTGTTGGCGCTTTTTGAAAGCATAAGCTGGAGCCGTGGATCCAATGCTCATCGGTGTCATCGCCGGCCTGCTCGGCCTGTCGTTCGGCGTCTTTGGCGTGCTCGCGTTCAGGGTCAGTGAGCAGCAAAGGAAACTCGTGGACGTCGAATACGACGAGCCCGCACTGCCGCCGGGATCCGCCGAGGTGCTCGCCGTCGTCGGCAAGGCCTTCGTGGTGGTGGACGCCATCGATGGCGTGGTCCGGGCAAGTCCCGCCGCCTACGCGTACGGTCTGGTGCGCGGCCATACCGTGGTGCACCGCGAGCTCCTTGACATGACGGCGAATGTCCGCCGGGACGGCGTCATTCTGGAGAAGCGCCTCGAGCTGCCGCGCGGGCCTCTGGGGCAGGGGACCATCATCGTGCAGGTCCGGGCAGCCATGCTTGGGGAGGAATATATCCTCCTGCTGGCCGACGACCGGACCGAGATCACCCGCACCGAGGAGATCCGCAACGACTTCGTGGCCAACGTGTCCCATGAACTGAAAACGCCCGTGGGCGCCATTTCCCTCCTCGCGGAGGCGCTTGAATCGTCCGCGGACGACGAAGAAGCCGTTCGGCGGTTCGCCACGCGCATGCACAAGGAGTCAGCACGGCTCGCCGCCCTGGTGCAGGACATCATCGAATTGTCACGCCTGCAGGGCGCGGACGTGGCGCAGCAGGGCCACGCCGTGGACATCAATGACGTGATCTCCGAGTCCGTGGACCGTTCACAGCTGCCGGCCGAGAGCAAGAACATCCAGATCGTCATCGGCGGCCGCGTTGATGCAAAGGTCTACGGCGACCAGGACCTTCTCGTCACAGCCCTGCGCAACCTTATCGACAACGCCATCCGCTATTCACCGGAGAACACCCGCGTGGGGATCGGAGTGCGTGCGAAGGAAGGCCTGATTGCGATCTCCGTGACCGACCAGGGCGAAGGCCTGTCGGCCGAAGACCAGGAACGAATTTTTGAACGTTTCTATCGTGTGGATGCAGCACGTTCGCGGCACACCGGCGGCACCGGACTGGGTCTGAGCATCGTCAAGCATGTCATTTCCAACCATGGCGGAGAGGTCACCGTGTGGTCGCAGCCGGGGCAGGGGTCCACGTTCACCCTCCGCCTGCCTGAAATGGAAGGGCAATCGCCGAATGACAAAGAACCGAACGACGCCGCCGGCGTCCATAAACGAGGAGCTACCGCTTGAGCAGGATTCTTATAGTTGAGGACGAGGAGTCGTTCAGCGACCCCCTGTCCTATCTGCTGGGCAAGGAAGGGTTCGAGGTGGAGGTCGTCGACAACGGGCTGGACGCGATTACCGAATTTGACCGCAACGGGGCCGACCTCGTGCTGCTGGACCTGCAGCTGCCGGGCCTGTCAGGTACGGAAGTGTGCCGCCAGCTGCGCCAGCGATCCAGCGTGCCGGTGATTATGCTGACCGCCAAGGACTCAGAAATAGATAAAGTCGTGGGTCTTGAACTTGGTGCCGACGACTACGTCACCAAGCCGTACTCGTCACGCGAGCTGGTGGCCCGGGTCCGGGCCGTGCTCCGGCGCCAGGGGGAGCCGGAGGAACTTGTTTCCTCCACAGTGCAGGCGGGCCCGGTACGGATGGACATCGAACGCCACGTTGTCAGCGTCGGTGGCGAGCAGGTTTCACTCCCGCTGAAGGAATTTGAGCTCCTCGAGATGCTGCTGCGGAATTCAGGCAGGGTGCTGACCCGCGGCCAGCTGATTGACCGGGTCTGGGGTTCCGATTACGTGGGTGACACGAAGACCCTTGACGTCCACGTCAAACGACTGCGCAGCAAGATCGAACCCGACCCGTCCCTCCCGAGGTACCTGGTGACCGTCC
Organism: Arthrobacter sp. 05T444; assembly: GCF_056395905.1. Classification (NCBI taxonomy): domain Bacteria; kingdom Bacillati; phylum Actinomycetota; class Actinomycetes; order Micrococcales; family Micrococcaceae; genus Arthrobacter; species Arthrobacter sp. 05T444. The sequence continues at coordinate 21,214 of NZ_JBFTKK010000023.1, read as the reverse complement.
GCGGACTGGGTTACAAGTTCGAACCCTAGAGCCGGCTCCAGCCGTGGCCAGCAGGTGTGACATGCAAAGTCTGACCTGGCAAAGAAGGAGGGGCTCCCGGGTGGGAGCCCCTCCTTCTTCAATACGTCAGGTGTGCGGTGGTCCGCTGACCGGCGAGGCGTCAGTGGCTTTCGCTGGGCGTCGGCGTGCTGCTTTCGCTCGGGGTTGCGGACTCACTCGGAGTTGCCGAGTCGCTCGGCGATGCCGTCCCGCTGGGGCTAGCGCCAGGAACGTACTGTGCGTACTCCTTGAGCGTGCCGTCAACGACGGGGATCTTGACGGTCTTGTTGACGTTGGTTCCGTCTTCGGTGGCCTTGACGTCCACGACGGCGCCGGGCTTGGCGCCGGCGGTGCTCAGGATGGCCTCGTCCGCGGAATTGTTGAGCAGCGTGTAGGAGTTCTTCTTCACCGACACCTCAGTCTGCGAGCCCTCGGCTCCGTTGAGGGTGAGCTTGACGTCCTTGGAAGAGGAGTTGTAGACAGCGCCGATCAGACGGCCGGGCTGATTTTCGCCGGAAGCAACGATCAGCATGTTCCGCAGCTGCAGCGGGCCAACGTCGGAGCGGGTTCCGTCGGAGGCGGCGTACTGCTCGGAGGTCTGCTGGGCGTTGATGTAGCTGCAGCCCGTCAGTGCCAGCAGTCCGACGCTCAGGGCGGCAGCCGCCATTGCCAACTTGCCGTGCTGGCCCCGGTTCATCGCAGTGAAACGCACGTCACGCACTCCTAGAAAGTCTTGAAACAGTTTTCAGCCATAGCCTATCGGCAAACGGGGCCAAACGAGGATTCGGCCAGTACACATAAGCGCCCGCTTCGGAACCTCCTGCGGAGCGAACCAGGCTCGCTGGCTACCCGTGCGTAACGCTTGTCGGCGGGTGGCGGATGCACTATTATCCGCTTTCGTCAAGGGGTCTGAGCGGCTGATTCGGGCCATTTTCCGCGGATTCTCGCGGTTCCGGACCCCGATCCGTGCCAGTCATATGCCTTAATCGTGATAAACTGGTCTGCGGGAAAGGGGAAAGTCCACATGGTTTTTGAGGTCGGCGAGACAGTAGTTTACCCTCACCACGGTGCAGCAAAAATTGAAGAAATCAAGATGCGCACTGTCAAGGGCGAAGAGAAGATGTATCTCAAGCTCAAGGTGGCTCAGGGTGATCTGACCATTGAAGTTCCAGCAGAGAACGTTGACCTCGTTGGGGTACGCGACGTAGTGGGCAAGGAAGGTTTGGAGCACGTATTCGATGTGCTCCGGGCCGAGTTCACTGAAGAGCCCACCAACTGGTCGCGTCGTTACAAGGCAAATCTGGAGAAGCTTGCTTCCGGTGACGTTATCAAGGTTGCAGAGGTCGTCCGCGACCTGTGGCGCCGGGATCACGATCGGGGCCTTTCCGCAGGCGAGAAGCGAATGCTGGCCAAGGCACGGCAGATTCTGATTTCAGAGTTGGCTTTGGCTGAAAAGACCGACGAAGAGAAGGCTGCAAGCGTTCTCGACGAGGTTCTGGCTTCCTGAGAATTGAACCCCGGTGGCAGAAATGCCGCCGGGGTTTCTTTTTGCCCAAAAACACCAACTGCGCGTAATGGGCTGGGGCGGCCGGCCGGGACGTAGGCTAGACCGCATGAGCGATGCACCCACGCGCCCCGTCACCGCCGTCATCCTGGTCGCCGCAGGATCCGGGCAGCGGCTTGGCTACGGCATGCCGAAGGCCGCCGTGCCGCTCGGCGGCGACCCCATCCTCCTGCACGCCCTCCGCGGGATCGTCGCCGCCGGCGTAGCAGGCCAGGTCTGCGTGGCGCTGCCCCCGGGAGATGACGGGCTGCGGCAGATGCTGGACGACTTCCGGCTGGAGCTGGCGGACGGCGGCCCGCTCCTGACGACGGTCGACGGCGGGGCCACCAGGGCGGATTCCGTCCGGTCGGCGCTGGCCGCCCTGGAGGACGGGACCGAGGCGGTGCTCGTCCACGACGCGGCCCGTGCGCTGGCCCCCGAGTCGGTATTCCATCGGGTGGCTCAGGCGCTGGCCGCCGGAGCCTTGGCTGTCATCCCGGTCATCCCGGTGGTGGACACCGTCAAGACCGTTGCGGCCACCACCGGCGAAGACTCGGACATTGCCCCCGAGCTCGTGACGGGAACTGCCCCCCGGGACGAACTGCGGGCGGTCCAGACCCCGCAGGGTTTCAGCTTTGCAACCTTGAAAGCGGCCCATGAGGCCGCCCTGCAGTTTGACGAAAGCCGCGCGGCCGCGGTGACTGACGACGCCATGCTGGTGGAGCTTCTCGGCGTGCCGGTCCACGCCGTGCGCGGAGCCAGCCAGTCCCTGAAAATCACCACCCCTTTGGATCTCATCATTGCTGAAGGCCTCCTGGAGGGTCCCCTGGGTGCCCGCTGGGTGGAGGGCTGAAGAGCGTGAGCGTAGAAGAGCCGACTGAGGCAGCGAGGATGATCCTGCCCCGCACCGGCATCGGCATTGACGTGCATGCCTTCGCCCCGGAAAGTGAACCGCGGGCGCTGTGGCTGGGCGGGTTGTTGTGGGAGGGAGAGCAGGGGCTGGCCGGCCATTCCGACGGCGATGCGGTGGCCCATGCCGCCGCCGACGCCCTGTTCTCCGCGAGCGGGATCGGCGATCTTGGTACGCATTTCGGCACGGACCGGCCGGAGTTGGCAGGCGCCTCCGGCGTCACCCTGTTGGCTGAAGCGGCCAGGATCGTCCGGGCTGCGGGCTTTGAGATCGGCAATGTCGCCGTCCAGTTCGTGGGGAACAGGCCCAAGTTCGGTCCCCGCCGCGAAGAGTCGCAGCGCGTCCTGACTGAGGCCGCTGGTGCTCCGGTGAGCGTCACGGCCACCACCAGCGACGGGCTCGGCTTCACAGGCCGCGGGGAAGGTATCTCCGCCGTGGCCACTGCACTCGTTTACCCGGCTCTCTAGCTGTCACTCCACACGGCCGCATCGCCTAGGCTGGAATACAGCACCGGCCGCACCCAGTGAGCCGAGAACAGCCCGTACCGCCACATCAGGAGACCTGCCGTGAAAAAGCTGCTTCCCGCCGTCGTGATTGCCTGCCTGCTCCTTGCGGGCTGTGCCGGAACGCCCCGGATGAGCGTCGGCGAGAGCTGCACCTTCCTCCAGGGCGACACGTTCAAGCCGACCGGAAACCAGCAGCAGCAGGCGGACCAGATCGCCAAGCACTACCAGGAGGTTGCCGACAAGGTGGCCCAGGAACTCGCCGATCCGATCCAGAAGATGGCCGACGTCATGAAGCAGGTGGCCGGTACGTCGCTGGGGGACAAGAGCGCAGAGCAGCTGGACGAGCTCAAAAAGCAGAACAACAGGGTCGGCGAGGTCTGCAAGTAAGCGCCACCAATGGCATCGGCTAATCTGGAGCGGTGACCCTGCGCTTTTACGACACTGCATCCGCCGAAGTCCGGAACTTCGTTCCCCTGGTACCCGGCAAAGCGAGCCTGTACTACTGCGGTGCCACGGTGCAGGGAATGCCGCATGTGGGACATATTCGCTCTGCCATTGCGTTCGACCAGCTAACCCGCTGGCTGCAGTACCGCGGCCTGCGCGTCACCGTGGTCCGGAACGTCACGGACATCGACGACAAGATCCTGGCCAAGTCTGCGGCATCCTTTGAGCGCGACATCGAGCAGGAACCGGATACCGTCCGGGAAGAGGAATGGTGGGCACTGGCCTACCGGTATGAGCAGGAGTTCCTCAAGGCCTACGACACTCTTGGCGTCTCGCGCCCCACCTACGAACCGCGCGCCACCGGCCACATCCCGGAGATGCACGCGCTGATCCAGCAGCTGATCGACCGCGGCCACGCCTACCCCGCCCTGGACGGCTCGGGTGATGTCTACTTCGACGTGCGCTCCTGGAACAAGTACGGCTCGCTGACGCGCCAGAAGCTCGACGACATGCAGGGGGCAACTGACGCTGACCCTCGCGGCAAGAAGGACCCGCGCGACTTCGCGCTCTGGAAAGGCCACAAAGAAGGGGAGCCGACGACGGCGAGCTGGGTTTCGCCGTGGGGCGCCGGCCGCCCGGGCTGGCACCTTGAATGCTCTGCCATGGTCACCAAATACCTCGGCACGGAGTTCGACATCCACGGCGGCGGCCTCGACCTGCGCTTCCCACACCACGAGAACGAGATGGCCCAGTCCCAGGCTGCAGGCCACGGCTTCGCGAACTTCTGGATGCACAACGGCATGGTCACGTACCAGGGCGAGAAGATGTCCAAATCCGTGGGCAACACCGTGAGCCCCGCCGAGATGCTTGACCTAGCTTCGCCGCGCGTCGTCCGTTATTACCTTGGGCAGGCGCAGTACCGCTCGGTGCTGGACTACCAGCCGACCTCACTGCAGGAGGCCACCGCCGCCGTCGAACGCATTGACGGCTTCATTGCGCGTGCGGTCCGGACGCTTTCAGCTGACGGCGCGCTGCTCTTCGGCAGCTACGGCACGGTGCCGGACGCGTTCGCCGCAGCCATGGACGACGACCTGAACGTCCCACAGGCCCTTGCGGTGCTGCACGATACGGTCCGGGCAGGAAACTCCGCCCTCGTCGCCGGCGATCTCGAGGCCGCACGGCGGGCGCTGGCCAGTGTCACCGACATGCTCCGGGTCTTGGGAATCAGTGACGCGGCGCAGCCAGCCGTCGACGATCAAGCCGCCGCAGCGCTCGGTGTGCTTGTGGAGGCGCAGCTGGCCGCCAGGGCCGACGCCCGGTCAAAGAAGGATTGGACGGCCTCGGACGCCATCCGCGACACCCTCACGGCCGCCGGCGTCGTGGTGGAAGACGGCGCCGACGGAGCCACCTGGAGCCTCCAGCGCGGTTGAGCCGGCCGTCCCCGCTCCGCCCGGGTCAACGATTTAACTTGAGTCAGTAGACTGGAGTTCAGACTTACTCAATACAACCAAGGGTGGAACTCATGGCCAACAACGGTCGCCCGGGCGCAATCCGCAAGCTCAAGAAGGGCCCCACCACCGGAACCGGTGGCCACGGCCGTAAGGCCCTCGAAGGCAAGGGGCCCACCCCCAAGGCCGAGGATCGTCCCTATCACAAGGCGTACAAGAGCAAGCAGCTCTCGGAGCGCTCCGAGGCCAAGCGGTCCGGCGGCGGCCGCAACGCCGGCGCACGCTCCGGCCCGAAGGGCCGTGCCACGGAAGAAGTGGTCACCGGCCGCAACTCCGTCGTCGAGGCCCTCCGCGCCGGTATTCCTGCGAAGGCCCTGCACGTGGCGATCCGGATCGAAATGGACGACCGTGTGAAGGAGTCCCTCAAGCTTGCGGCCGAACGCGGCATCCCGCTGCTGGAAACCGGCAAGCCCGAGCTGGACCGCATGACCGACGACGCCGTGCACCAGGGCCTCGTGCTGCAGATCCCGCCGTACGAGTACCAGGACGCCTACGACCTCGCCGAGCAGACAGTCGACCGGTGGAAGAAGGGGCATGTGTCCAACGCGCCCCTGTTCGTCGCGCTCGATGGCATCACTGATCCCCGCAACCTTGGCGCCATCATCCGCTCGGTCTCGGCCTTCAGCGGCCACGGCGTGATCGTCCCGGAACGCCGTTCCGTGGGTGTCACGGCCTCCGCCTGGAAGACTAGCGCCGGCGCTGCCGTCCGCGTGCCCGTCGCCCGCGCCTCCAACCTGAACAACGCGCTCAAGCAGTTCAAGAACATGGGCATCTTCGTCCTGGGGCTCGACGGCGACGGCGACGTCTCGCTGCCGGACCTCACCCTGGCCACCGAGCCGGTCTGCATCGTGGTGGGTTCCGAGGGCAAGGGCCTCAGCCGTCTCGTCCGGGAAAACTGCGACCAGATCGTCTCGATCCCCATTGACTCCGCCATGGAATCACTCAACGCCTCCATGGCCGTCGGTATCTCCCTCTACGAAGTCAGCCGCCAGCGCGCCGTCAAGTAAGTCCAGTTGCGGCCAGTCCGCCGTCAACGCAGTTTTGCCGTCTGGCCCCCAAGGGTCCACCGCAGCAGCCGCTTTGCCGTCGCTTAGCGGGATGCCCCTTCCCAAACTTCGCAAGCTCAGTTCGGGGCCCTCAGGGCATCCCTTCCTCCCGCCGCCTCATCCGGCCGCGGGCGGCCTTCTTCAGCTCTGGTCGGCGATGCGCTCCTTAGCAAAACGGCTGCTGCGGTTCGGCGGTTGTCTCACCAACAGCTACTGTCCAGAATCCCTCTCTCACCTTTCGCGCATAAATTGGAAACGCTGTCGCACTTCTCGTCGGAAAACGGGAAACGCTCTCGCACATGACGTGCGGGAGCTTTTCCTCTCTTGGAGAGAGAGCGTAAGACGACGGCCGCCGCAAAACCAGCGGTCGGCGATGAAGGGCCGAACACTAAGCGACGGCAAGGCGTCGGCGCCCGCGGAAGCGAACATCGGCAGTCGGCCGGCGGCAGCCCGCATAGAGACGGTCGGGCCGCCTAAGGCGTAGGCGTTTAGAACTCGCGGCGGTTGGCCAGGACCGGCAGCTTGGTTTGGGCTTCCTTGACGGCGGCGGGATCCAGGTCGGCGAACAGGAGGCCGGGGGCGGCGTCGAGCTCTTCCAGGACTTCGCCGAACGGCGAGACGACAGCGGAGTGCCCCACGCCTGTGGGCGCCGCGCCGCGCGGCTCAATCCCTTGCGTGGCCGGGTCGCCCTGGCCGCAGGCGAGCACGTAGGTGGTCGTATCCACAGCTCGGGCGCGGGCCAGGAGCTGCCACTGTTCCACCTTGCCTGGCCCTGAGCCCCAGGAGGCGCAGATGATGTTGGCAACTGCTCCGCGGTCGGCGTTGGCCGTAAAGAGGGCGGGGAAACGGATGTCGTAGCAGGTGGCCAGGCCGAAGGTGACGCCGCCGGCGTCGAAAGTCACGGGCCCTGTTCCCGCGTCCACGGTGTCAGATTCGAGGAAGCCGAAAGCGTCGAAGAGATGCACCTTGTCGTAGCTCGCTTCCACGCCCGGGCCAGTGACCAGCAGCGTGTTCCGGACCTTGAGGGGGCCTTCGCCGGATGATGCCCCCGGAGTGAACATGCCGGCCACGATCACGATGCCCATGTCGGCGGCAATGGCCCGGACCCGGGTGGCCCACGGACCGTTGAGGGGTTCGGCGATGTCAATTAGGGAATTCCCGAACGCCCGCATGGTGGCCTCCGGAAACACCACGAGCCCGGCTCCGCCATCCTTGGCTCGGCGGGCATGCTCCTCGACCAGTGCGAGATTGGCTTCGACATCGCGGCCGGTGATGATCTGGGCCAGTGCAATCTTCACAAATACCTCCACTCGGTGCGTCTTCCAGTATGCAGCGGAGCCGCGATCGGGGCCGCCGCACGTCACATGCCGGAATACATCGGCTTTTTGAACGTGACAGTTAAGCTTTAATCGATGGTAATGCCCTTAGTAGACACAGCCTCGACCGTGGACGCCTCGCACGCGTTCCCCCTCGGCGTAAGTTCAGTGCGCCCGGGGTCCTCCGACGGCTCGAAAAGCGGGCGCGCCAACGTAGCGGTCTATGCTCCCGGCATCCTTACCCTGGAAATCGGATACCTCGCTCCCGGCGGCGACTGGCGGATCCAGACCCTGCCGAACGTCACCAATGGCGTTCATCACGGCATCCTCGAGGGATTCCCGATCGGCTCGCGCTACGGCTTCCGCGCCGCCCCCGATGGGGAGGTTCTACCGCTTTCAGTTCCCACCGTGAATTTTGACGACTACGACGGCGACCGGCAGCCGCTGCTGCTCGATCCCTACGGACGCGCTGTAGACCAGCGGGACGGTTTTCTGACGAGTGTCCGGATGTCCAGCGATTTCGACTGGGGCGCCGATGATCGCCTGCATACGCCGTGGCGCAACACCATAATCTACGAGGCACATGTCCGCGGGCAAAGCATGCTGCACCCGGACATTCCAGAGCCGCTGCGCGGCACTTACGCCGGCATGGCACACCCCGCGATGATTGAGCACCTGACAGGACTCGGAATTACCGCAGTGCAGCTGCTGCCGGTACATTTCCACCTCGACGAACCGCATCTTCAAAACCTGGGCCTGACCAATTACTGGGGCTACAACACGGCGGCCTTCTTTGCCCCGCACCCCGGGTACGCTACGCGGTCCGCGCAGGAGTCCGGCCCGCAGGCGGTCCAGGATGAGTTCAAGGGCATGGTCAAGCTCTTGCACGCCGCAGGTATCGAAGTGATCCTGGACGTGGTCTATAACCACACCGCCGAAGGCGGACACGACGGGCACACAGTTTCGTTCCGCGGCCTGGGGGAAAAGAAGTACTACCGCTCCGACGACAGCGGGAAATACATCGACACCACAGGCTGTGGGAATTCGCTCAACTTCGGCGAGCCCCGTGTGATCCAGCTCGTTCTGGACTCGCTCCGCTACTGGGTGGACGAATTCCACATCGACGGTTTCCGTTTCGACCTGGCCGTGACGCTCTGCCGGAATGCCGCCAACGATTTTGATCCGAACCACCCGTTCCTGGTGGCCGTCGCCGGCGATCCGGTGCTCTCCAGAGTCAAGCTGATCGCCGAACCCTGGGACGTCGGCTATGGGGGCTGGCAGACAGGCCGGTTCCCGGGTGGCTGGGTGGACTGGAACGACCACTACCGCGACGCCCTGCGCTCGTTCTGGCTTGCTGACCGCGCGGCGATCGACGCCGGTGGCCAGGGCGGATCCGTGGCCCGGCTGGCAGATGCCATGTCCGGTTCTGCGAGCCTGTTCCAGCCCTCAGGCCGTTCACGGCTCGCGTCGCTGAACTTCATCACGTCCCACGACGGTTTCACCCTGGCCGACTTGGTGTCCTATGACCGCAAGCACAACGAGGCCAACGGGGAGCAGAACCGCGACGGGCACGGCGACAACCGCAGCTACAACCACGGGTTTGAAGGCCGCACCGAGGATGAAACTATCCTTGCACGGAGGGCGCAGACCCGGCGGAATCTGATGGCTTCGCTCATGATCTCTCTCGGCGTCCCCATGATCACGGCGGGCGATGAACTGGGCCGCACGCAGCAAGGCAACAACAACGCCTATTGCCAGGACAACCCCCTCGCCTGGGTCGACTGGACCAGCACCCCGGAATCCCACGCCATGCTCCGGAGCACCAAGCGGGTCATTCGGCTCCGACGGGAATTCCTTGCAGGCCAGCCGCACGATTACCCGGTGCGGGACGCGCAGTCGTACCTGTACTGGTATGACCAGGATGGCGAGCCGATGACCATGGAGCGGTGGAATGATCCGCGGCACCGCGTGGTGCAGCTGCTGCTGGGCTCCGATGACGGGCAGGTGGCCGGGCTGGTTGTGGTCAACGGCGGCCGCGATGACGTCAGGGTCACCCTTCCCCAGGTCACCAATGACGACGGCGTCGGCAAAAGGATGTTCGAACTGCGCCTCACCACCTCCGATCTTCATGACCGCCGCCAAGGCTTCCGCGTGGCGTCGGGGGAGCGGGACCTCGTACAGGCCAACACGATCAACATCTACCGCACCTAGTATCAGCAGACAGGGAAAGCATAGATATGCGCCGTTTACTGGCTGCGGTGGTGCTGATTGCGCTGCTCGGATTGGCACTTGTCGTGTCCAACGGGCTGCAGCCACAGGCCGGCAGTCCCGCACAGGCACCGTCCGGAACCGTTGCACCGTCCCGCACCCCCGCCCCCGCGTCCTCTCGCGCACCCTCGGCTGCTGGCCAGACCACAGGCATCCCCAACCCCTCCGGCCTCGCCACGATCAGGGAGTCCCAGCTCCCCGCCGAAGGCCGCCGGATTCTCACGCTCATACGCCAGGGCGGTCCGTTCCCTTATGAGCGCGATGGAGTGACCTTCGGAAACCTTGAACGCATCCTGCCGCGCAAGTCGGGCGGCTACTACAGGGAGTACACCGTTCCCACTCCCGGGGAATCCGACCGGGGCGCCCGAAGGATCGTGGCAGGCAAGTCCGGCGAAAAGTACTACACCCCGGACCACTACGAGTCGTTCAAGTTCATAGCAGAGGGTAAGTAGCACCATGAAAATCTATTCCGTGGACACCTGGACAGTCGACGAGCTGCGTGACCAGCTTGCGGACGCCGGCCGCCGCAGCCTCCTGATCCCGGCAGCGGGCTCCAAGAAAGAGGTGCTGACCCGTTTCGGGGAAGCCCTGGATTTCCCGGAGCACTACGGAGTGAACCTGGACGCCCTCAACGACTCGCTGCACGACTTCGCCGACGCCATTTCCGACGACGGCCAGGAACCAGTGACGGTCATCTGGCAGGTGCCAGCGGCCTTCCGCAGCGACAGGTCCTTCGGAGTCATCTGCGAGGTCCTGCAGGACGCCGAAAGCTACGCCGGCAAGGACCTGTCAGTCATCGCCGTGTTCCTCTAGCAACCTCTGCCTACGCGTTCACGATCAGGCCCAGCTCGGCCTTGGACGCCAGTGCCTCGTGCTTGGGCAACACCCGCACTGTGTAGCCGAAGGATCCGGAGCGGTCGATCACGATTGAGCCTGTGAACAGGTACCGGCCGCTGCCGAGCTCATCCTTCGGCTCCAGTTCCACAAGGGTCACGTTGGCGAGTTCGTCGCTTTCCTCGGCCTGGCCGTACGCAACTTCCACAGACACGTCGTCGGGCGTCAGGTCGTGCAGCCCCACGTACGCGTTGACCTGCAGAGTATCGCCGATCTGCGGTTCCTCGGACACTCCCAGGGAGTCCACGTGTTCCACATGCAGCTGGGGCCAGGCCTCGCGGACCCTGGACGTCCAGGCTGCGAGTTCCCTGGCCTGGGCGAAGGAATCCGCAACGGCGTGCCGGCCCGAAATGGCAGCAGGCCTGTACAGGATGTTGACGTAGTCCTGCAGCATCCGTTCGGCGGACACCGCCGGTCCCAGGTGGGCGAGCGTGTGCTTGATCATGGACACCCAGTGGGTGGGGATCTTCTCCCGCCCTGAAGACGACGGCCCGGCAGCGCCGGCCGCCTCGGACACAGTACTGCCGTAGAAGCGCGGTGCCACCTGCGTCTCAAGCAGTTCGTACAGCGCCGCGGCCTCGATATCGTCGCGTTCCTCCGATGAGGCTCCGTTGTTGGCGGTCGGAATCGCCCAGCCGTTCTCGCCGTCGTACATCTCATCCCACCAGCCGTCGAGCACCGAAAGGTTGAGGGATCCGTTGATGGCGGCCTTCATGCCGGACGTGCCGCAGGCTTCCAGCGGGCGCAGCGGGTTGTTGAGCCAGACGTCGCAGCCCGGGAAGAGCGTGCGGGCCATGGCGATGTCGTAGTTCGGCAGGAAGACGATACGGTGCCGGACCTTCGGGTCATCCGTAAAGCGCACCAGGTCCTGGATCATCTTCTTGCCGGCATCGTCTGCGGGGTGCGACTTGCCGGCAATGACCAGCTGGATGGGGTGCTCCTTGTGCAGCAGCAGAGCCTTGAGCCGTTCCGGTTCGCGCAGCATCAGCGTCAGCCGCTTGTAGGTGGGCACGCGCCGGGCGAAGCCGATGGTCAGGACATCCGGGTCAAGCACCGAGTCCGTCCAGCCGAGTTCGGCGTCGGCGGCGCCTCGTTTCTTCCACGCCGCACGCAGCCGGCGCCGGACGTCCTCGACGAGCGAGACGCGCATTTCGCGCCGGAGCGCCCAGACTTCGGCGTCGCTGACGTTGTAGGCGAGGTCCCACCGGCCCATTACTTCAGCTTCCACGCCGAATCTTTCACGGGCGAGCTTGGAAATCCTCGAGTCGACCCACGTGGGTACGTGCACGCCGTTGGTCACGGACGTGATGGGCACCTCGGAATGGTCGAATCCCGGCCAGAGCGCCGCGAACATGCCGCGGGATACTTCACCGTGTAGTTTGGCCACGCCGTTGGCCCGCTGCGCGAGGCGGAGCCCCATGACGGCCATGTTGAACACGAAGGGGTTGCCGTCCGCGAAGTCTTCGCGTCCCAGATCCAGGATCCGGGACGTGGGGACGTCCGGGGCAAGGCCCGCCTCGAAGAAATGCTGGATCTGCGCGACTTCGAAGCGGTCGATGCCGGCCGGAACAGGGGTGTGCGTGGTGAACACAGTCGATGCGCGCCCCGCGGCAAGGGCCTCATTGAACGTGAGTGACTGCTCCCCGGCCATCAGTTCCTGGATCCGTTCGATCCCGAGGAAACCGGCGTGGCCTTCGTTGGTGTGGAACACCTCCGGCGCTGTGGTGCCCGTGAGCCGCTGGTAGACGCGCAGCGCCTTCACCCCGCCCATGCCCAGCAGCAGTTCCTGCTGCAGACGGTGGTCGCCTCCGCCGCCGTACAGGCGGTCTGTGATGCCGCGGGCGGCGTCGTCATTGCCGGGAACGTTGGAGTCCAACAGCAGGAGGGGGACACGTCCGACGTCGGCACGCCAGATGTGCGCCAAAAGGCGCCGCCCGCTGGGCAGCGGCAGCGCGATCTGGATGGGCTTGCCGTTTCCGTCCGCCGACGGCTCCCGGAGCAGCGTCAGGGGCAGGCCATCCGGATCAATCACCGGATAGGTTTCCTGCTGCCAGGCGTCGCGGGACAGGGACTGCTTGAAGTAGCCGGCCTGGTACAGCAAACCCACACCGATCAATGGAACGCCGAGGTCCGAGGCAGCCTTCAAGTGGTCGCCGGCGAGGATGCCGAGGCCGCCGGAGTACTGCGGGAGAACCTCCGTGATGCCGAATTCTGGTGAGAAGTACGCGATGGAGGCGGGGGCGTCGTCCCCCAGGCTCTGGTACCAGCGCGGCTCTTGAAGGTACCGGTCCAGGTCCTCGGCCGCGGAGTGCACACGCGCCACGACATCCTGGTCGGTCGCCAGCCGGTGCATTTCCTCCCGGCCGACAAGACCGAGGAAGTTGACCGGATCGTTGCCGCTTTCAGCCCAAACTTTGGGGTTGAGTCCCTCGAAGAGTTCCCTGGTGGGCCGGTGCCAGGACCAGCGCAGGTTGGTGGCCAAGCGGGCAAGCGGCCGGATCGGTTCAGGAAGAACGGTTCGGACGGTAAATCTGCGGATTGCCTTCACCTGCGTCACACTAACGGACAAGATGAACGGCCGGAACCGGATTGGATTACTTTCCGGTAAATGACGAATCAGTTCGCTAATTAAGATCGCAGGCTTAGCATTTCCCTCCTTTTCTCGCTAACGTCGAGCCTGTGACGACTAACACGCGAACCAGTGCCCCCTCCAAGCAAACGCCGAAAGTTTCGATCATGGATGGCCTTCGATTCGGCCGTTTCCCGATCACCAACGTTCAGCCGGTTGTGGAAGGGGGGAAGTACCCCGCCAAGGCGCTCCCCGGCGAAGGGATCGTGGTCAGCGCACAGTCGTTCCGCGAAGGCCACGACATGTTGGGGGTCAGCGCCGTCCTCCTGGATCCCAAGGGCAAAGAGCGCCAGCGCGTGCGCCTTCAGCCGCCGGCCGGTGACCGTGGCAAGGGTACAGACCTTTGGGAGGGTATGCTGACTCCCACTTCCACCGGCAACTGGTCCTTCGTGATCGAAGCATGGCATGACCGCTATGGCACGTGGCACCACAACGCCGAGGTCAAGGTCGAGGCGGGCATCGACGTAGAGCTGATGCTCGATGAAGGCGCCGCCCTGTTGTCGCAGGCGGCAGAGGAGCCGTTCCGCAACTCCACCGACAGGCGGACGCTTCGTACCGCCGTCGTCGGTCTCTCCGACACCTCCAGGTCCGCCGAAGAGCGTCTGGCTGCCGGCTTCGGCGCGGACGTTGCCGAGATTGTGGGCCGCGAGCCGATCCGCGAGCTTGTTACAGTCTCCGAACCGTTTCCCCTGCTGGTTGAGCGGGATCTCGCCGGCCGCGGATCCTGGTATGAGTTCTTCCCCCGTTCCGAGGGCGCCGTCCGCAACCACGAGACCGGCGCCTGGACGTCCGGCACCTTCAGGACTGCGGCCAACAGGCTGCCGGCCGTCGCGGACATGGGTTTCGACGTCATCTACATGCCCCCGATCCACCCCATTGGCATCCAGCACCGCAAAGGCCCCAACAACACGCTGATCGCGGGCCCGAACGACCCCGGATCCCCGTGGGCCATCGGGGCCAAAGAGGGCGGCCACGACGCCATCCACCCGGAACTCGGCACGTTCGAGGACTTCGACGCGTTCGTGGCCCGCGCCAACGAGCTGGGCCTCGAAGTCGCGCTGGATCTGGCCCTCCAGGCCGCGCCTGACCACCCGTGGGTCACGTCCAACCCGGAATGGTTCACCACCCGCGTGGATGGCAGCATCGCATACGCTGAAAATCCTCCGAAAAAGTACCAGGACATCTATCCCCTCAACTTCGACAACGATCCCGAGGGCCTGTCCAGGGAAATCCTGCGCATCGTCCAGCTCTGGGTCAGCCACGGGGTGAAGATCTTCCGCGTGGACAACCCGCACACCAAACCTGTCTGGTTCTGGGAGTGGCTCATCGGCAAGGTCAACAAGAAAAACCCGGAAGTCGTCTTCCTGGCGGAGGCCTTCACCCGGCCCGCCATGATGCACGCGCTCGGCAGGGCCGGCTTCCAGCAGTCCTACACGTACTTCACGTGGCGGAACACCAAGAAGGAACTGGAGGAGTACTTCCAGGAGGTCAGCCACGACTCGCCGGCGTACTTCCGGCCGAATTTCTTCGTCAATACTCCGGATATCCTCACCGAGTACCTCCAGTACGGTGGTCCCGCGGCGTTCAAGATCCGTGCTGCACTTGCGGCGACGGCCAGCCCGTTGTGGGGCGTGTACGCCGGCTTCGAACTGTACGAACATGTGGCCAGGCCCGGGGCGGAAGAGTACATCGACAACGAGAAGTTCGAGTACAAGGCCAGGGACTGGGAGGCCGCTGCCGCGTCGGGGCGGACGCTGGCCCCTTACCTGACCAGGCTCAACGAGATCCGCAAGACCCACCCGGCGCTGGGGGACCTGCAGAACCTGACTGTGCACCGCAGCACGGATGACGCCACAGTGGTCTATTCCAAGCACAAGACACTCCCGGATGGCACCAAGGACACCCTCATCGTGGTGGTCAAC
This sequence comes from Arthrobacter sp. 05T444, assembly GCF_056395905.1. Classification (NCBI taxonomy): domain Bacteria; kingdom Bacillati; phylum Actinomycetota; class Actinomycetes; order Micrococcales; family Micrococcaceae; genus Arthrobacter; species Arthrobacter sp. 05T444. Next base: position 6,189 of record NZ_JBFTKK010000023.1, on the reverse strand, counting down.
GTGGATCCGCACAGCACGCGGGAAAGCACGGTATCGCTTGATCTCGCCGCGCTGCAGCTCGACCCGGCAGACCTCACGCCGAACGGCGGCTTCAGGGTGGATGATTTGATCTCGGGCGAGACGTGGGAATGGGGCGAATACAACTACGTCAGACTCGATGCCCATGTAGAACCTGCACACATCCTGAACATCCGGAGGTAGCCTCAATTGAGTTTCAGCCCGCAGAACCCGAGTCACCACTTCACACCGAAGAGCACGTTCGAGCTCAATGCGCCGGGATTGCAACACGATCCTCTGTGGTACCGGAAGGCGGTGTTCTATGAAGTGCTTGTCCGGGGCTTCGCGGATGCGAACGGCGACGGTTCAGGCGACTTCCACGGACTGATCGAGAAACTCGACTACCTGCAGTGGCTGGGCGTGGACTGCCTTTGGCTTCCGCCTTTCTTCCAGTCGCCGCTCCGGGACGGCGGCTATGACATCTCCGACTACAACTCGGTGCTGGACGAGTTTGGAACCATCAGTGACTTCAAGCGGCTCGTGGCCGAGGCCCATGCCCGCGGCGTTCGGGTCATCATCGACCTCCCGCTGAACCACACCTCGGACCAACACCCGTGGTTCCAGGAGTCGCGGAAGGATCCGGACGGTCCTTTCGGCGACTTCTACGTGTGGAGCGACACCGACGAAAAGTACCAGGATGCCCGCATCATCTTCGTGGACACGGAGGAGTCCAACTGGACCTTCGACCCCATCCGGCGCCAGTTCTTCTGGCACCGTTTTTTCAGCCACCAGCCCGACCTCAATTTCGAGAACCCCAAGGTCATCGACGCTCTGTTCGACGTCGTGCGGTTCTGGCTGGACCAGGGAATCGACGGCTTCCGCGCCGACGCGATCCCGTACCTCTTCGAGGAGGAAGGCACCAACTGCGAGAACCTGCCTGCCACCCACGAGTTCCTCCGCAAGCTGCGGAAGATGGTGGATGAGAGCTATCCCGGCAGGGTGATCATCGCGGAGGCCAACCAGCCGCCCAACGAAGTGGTGGAGTATTTCGGCACCGAGGAGGAACCGGAGTGCCACATGGCTTTCCACTTCCCGATCATGCCTCGGCTGTACTACGCGCTGCGCGACCAAAAGGCAGCCCCGATCATCGAGACCATGCATGACACGCCGGAGATCCCCGAGGGTGCGCAGTGGGGAACCTTCCTTCGAAACCACGATGAGCTGACGCTGGAAATGGTCACCGCCGACGAACGGGCGGCGATGCTTGGCTGGTATGCCCCGGATCCGCGCATGCGGGCCAACATCGGCATCCGGCGCCGGCTGGCGCCGCTGCTGGATAACTCCAGGGCGGAAATCGAACTCATCAACGCGATGCTGCTGTCCTTGCCGGGGAGCCCCTTTCTTTACTACGGGGACGAAATCGGCATGGGCGACAACATCTGGCTGGAAGACCGCGACGCCGTCCGCACACCCATGCAGTGGAACCCGGACCGGAACGCCGGGTTCTCCAACGCGGATCCCGGCAAGCTCTACCTTCCGGTGATCCAGTCGCTGGTCTACAACTACAACATGGCCAATGTTGAGGCCGAGGCCGCGCACTCAGGGTCGCTGCTTCGCTGGACACGGCAGATCCTGAGTGTCCGGCGCAACCACGCGGCGTTCGGGCTGGGCGGCTTCAAGCACGTGGAAGCCGACCACGAAGTGGTGCTGGCCTACGTGCGCGAATTGCCGGAAGGTAACTCCGCCGGCGAACCGCCCGAAACCATCCTGTGCGCCTTCAACCTCTCGCAGCACCCCGTGGCGACCACGCTGAGGCTTCCGCAGTTTGCGGGACGCGGGCTCCGGGACGTGTTCGGCGGCCAGCCCTTTCCCGGCGTCGGAGACGACGGGAACCTGACCCTTACCCTTGGCAGCCACGACTTCTTCTGGCTCCGGGTACGTTCGGCTGCGTCCAACCCGGCGTCACCTTTCACCCAGGCGATGCCCATCCTGTCCATTGAGGGGTGACATGAGCCAATCTACGCTGACACCAACGCTCGAAGAGCTGCTTCGCCAATGGCTGCCGCGCCAGCGGTGGTTCCCGGTGAAGTCCGCCGAATTCTCGCTTGCTCCCGTGGGCGGACTCATCCTCAACGAGTCGTCGGGTGAGGTGGGCCTTGAGGTCTTCCTCGCCGCCGTGGTCTCCGAAACTGCCGACGGCGGCCCCCGCACCGATGTGGTGCAGGTGCCGCTCAGCTACCGGCGCGAACCGCTGCCCGGGGCCGAGAGCGCGCTCATCGGCGAAAGTGACCACGCGGATTTGGGGCACCGTTGGGTCTACGACGCCGTCCATGATCCGGTGTTCATTGCCGAATGGCTGGAGCTTATGCGGACGGAGGGAACCGCGGCGGCCGGCACGGCCAGCGGGCACCTCTCCGGCGCCGGCCAGCCCCTTCCGCGTGCCACCGGCACGGTCCGGGTCCTGTCGGGCGAACAGTCCAACAGTTCGGTGATCGTCGACGACGGCGCCTCCGCGGCTATCGTGAAATTCTTCCGTGTGCTTTCGGCCGGCCGCAATCCGGAGGTGGAAGTGGGGGCAGCCCTGTCCGCCGCGAGGACCTCTGAAGTCCCGGCCACCCTCGGCTGGGTCACAGGCGAGTGGTTTCCGCAGCGGGCGCGGACATCGTCCGCAGGGTCCGGCCCGGAGACCGCTGCGGCAGGCACGGCCCAGGGCGAATTGGCGGTAGCCCACGAGTTCCTGGCCGGAGGCCGGGATGCCTGGCGGCTGGCGGTTGATGCGGCCAGCGCAGGAGCGGACTTCACCGAGCAGGCGCACTCGCTGGGCCATGCCACGGCCACCGTCCACCGTCGGCTCGCCGAGACGCTGGGGGTTTCCTCAGAAGCCGTCCCGGGCGGGGTCATAGCGCCTGGAGTAGCCCAGCGGGTGCGGCAGGCCTGGAGCGAGGCCGGCCCCGCCGTCGGGCCCCACGAAAGCGAGCTGGAAAGCCTCCTTAAGCAACTCGAGGGTGTCCCGGCGGGTGCGCTCCAGCGCATCCACGGTGACCTCCACCTTGGCCAGATCCTCCAAGTTCCGGGCCGTGAAGGCGACTCGGACCGGTGGGCCATTCTTGACTTCGAGGGTGAGCCGCTGCGGCCCATCTCTGAACGGAACTTCCCCGACGTCCCGCTAAGGGACGTGGTGGGCATGCTGCGCTCATTTGACTATGCCGCGGGAGCCGCGGAGCGCGAGGGGAGCGGTGCCCGGGTGCCCGAGTCGTGGGTGGACGACTGCGCCGAGGCCTTCCTGGCCGGCTACTTGGAAGTCACCCCCGGCACCATAGACCGGAACTCCCCGCTCTTTGTGGCATTGTGGCTGGATAAGGCGTTATACGAAGTCGTGTATGAATTGCGCAACAGGCCCGACTGGCTGGCTATTCCGGTGAATGCATCCAGGCGGCTCCTCAGCAAGAAAGGCCCCGGCGAACCGGCCGCGGCCGCAGCGGAAGGTAATAAGATGACAGGCTCTGCACCTACAGATCGGCCCCAGGTCCCTCTCCATGTGGATGCGCATACGCTTTCGCGCGTGGCGGCCGGAGAGCACCACGCCCCACACTCTGTGCTTGGTGCCCATCTGGATGACTACGGCCACGTAACCATCCGCACCGTCAAGCACCTGGCCGAAGCCGTCACTGTGGTGACCGCGGCCGGTTCGATGCCGATGACCCACGAATCAGAGGGCGTGTGGGTTGCCGTGCTGGAGCCCCTGCAGGCCGGTCACGTGCCGGACTATCGGCTTGAGGTGACATACGAGGGTGCGGAACCTGTGACGGTGGACGAACCGTACCGCTACCTTCCGACGGTGGGCGAAGTGGATCTGCACCTGATCGGAGAGGGCCGCCACGAGACGCTCTGGACGGTGCTCGGCGCCCACGTCCAGCACTATAAGTCCTCGCTGGGGGACGTCGACGGCGTGTCCTTCGCGGTGTGGGCCCCCAACGCCGAGGCCGTGCGCGTTAAGGGTGACTTCAATGCCTGGGACGGGCGCGAAAACTCATTGCGCTCCCTTGGCTCCTCCGGCGTCTGGGAATTGTTCGTCCCGGGCGTTGTAGCAGGCGCGTGCTACAAATACGAGATCAAGACCAAGGCCGGCCACTGGGTTGAGAAGGCCGACCCCCTGGCATTCGGCACCGAGGTCCCGCCGCTGACCGCCTCGAGGGTGGTTGACTCCCACTACCGGTTCGAGGACGCGGACTGGATGAAGGCCCGGGCCGAGCGGGACCCGCACAACTCGCCCATGAGCGTCTACGAGGTCCACCTCGGATCGTGGCGCCTCGGCCTGAGCTACCGCGAACTGGCCAAGGAACTCGTTGACTATGTGCAGTGGCTTGGCTTCAGCCACGTTGAGTTCATGCCGGTGGCCGAACACCCCTTCGGCGGCTCCTGGGGCTATCAGGTCACCTCCTACTTTGCCCCGACGTCACGCTTCGGCCACCCTGACGAGTTCCGGTACCTGGTGGATGCGCTCCACCAGGCTGGTATCGGGGTCCTCCTTGACTGGGTCCCGGCGCACTTCCCCAAGGACAACTGGGCCCTGGCCCAGTTCGACGGCCAGCCGCTGTACGAACATGCCGATCCCAACCTGGGGGAACACCCGGACTGGGGAACCCTGATCTTCGACTTCGGCCGCACCGAGGTCCGCAACTTCCTCGTGGCCAACGCGCTCTACTGGCTCGATGAATTCCACATCGACGGACTGCGCGTGGACGCGGTCGCGTCCATGCTCTATCTGGATTACTCCCGTGAAGAGGGTCAGTGGCAGCCGAACAGGTTCGGCGGCCGCGAAAACCTGGAGGCTATCTCCTTCCTCCAAGAGACCAACGCCACGGTCTACAAGACGCATCCCGGCGCGGTCATGATCGCTGAAGAATCCACCGCATTCCCTGGCGTGACGGGTCCCACCAGCCACGGCGGGCTGGGCTTCGGGCTCAAGTGGAACATGGGCTGGATGCACGATTCGCTCAAGTACGCGTCGGAAGATCCAGTCAACCGGAAGTGGCACCACGGGACGGTCACGTTCTCGCTGGTCTATGCCTTCACTGAGAACTTCCTGCTCCCCATCAGCCATGACGAGGTTGTCCACGGCAAGGGCTCGATGCTCCGCAAGATGCCCGGCGACCGCTGGCAGCAACTGGCGAACCTGCGGGCCTTCCTCGGTTACCAGTGGGCGCACCCGGGCAAGCAACTGATCTTCATGGGGACCGAGTTCGGCCAGGAAGCCGAATGGTCCGAGCAGCACGGCCTGGACTGGTGGCTGGCCGACATTCCGGCCCACCGCGGGATTCAGCTCCTCACGAAGGATCTGAACGAGCTGTACAAGTCCACTCCTGCGTTGTATTCACGCGACAACGAGCCCGGCGGATTCCAGTGGATCAACGGGGCTGACGCGGACCGCAATGTGCTGACCTTTGTCCGTTGGGACACTGAGGGCAACCCGCTGGTCGTAGCGGTTAACTTCTCGGGTGGGCCGCACAAGGAGTACGCCCTTGGGGTGCCGTCCGCCGGTGCCTGGACTGAAGTACTCAACACCGATGCGCCGGCATACGGTGGTTCCGGCGTTCTCAACGCGGGGAACCTGACGGCGGAGGACGAAGGTCTCGATGGCCAGCCCGCCACCCTGACTGTGACGCTGCCGCCGCTGGGTGCTGCATACTTCAAGCCGGCAGGCACGGGCGCTCCGAAACTGCAGAGCCGGTCAGCTGCAGCAGAAGCGCCGGACACCACGGTGAGTTGAGGCCGTAGGGTCAGCCGACCGTAAGTGTCGGCAGAACACCTTTTCAAGGCCGGCTGATGAGGCCCGGAATCCGCGTGATTCCGGGCCTCATCCGTCCCTTCTGCGCCTGGGTTGGCCTCTGGCAAAAGTAGTGGTAGAGTTTATTTCCGCGCCGCTCCCCGGAGTTGGTCGGTAAAGCGAGTAGGATGCCTCAGGGCGTCACGAAGCCGCGGACGCCGATTTGACCAGGGTGAAGCGAGCGGGTAAGCTTGAAAAGTTGCTCCGGAGCGATCCGCGACTGGTTGTTTGGTTGTGGTGGTGCCGGGTGTGTCTGTTGTTTGAGAACTCAATAGTGTGCCAAGTTTGTTGATACCGGTTTATTTTATATGAATTGGTTGAATTGACCAGGTTGCGCCGCCCCTGTGGTGTGGTCTGGTTTTTAC
>NZ_JBFTKK010000022.1:0-81325 GCF_056395905.1 Arthrobacter sp. 05T444 | reverse complement strand
TTGATCCTACCGGCGGCGGTCGGGCACGCTGGGTGATGAGGTGGAAGCCTGCGCTGAACGCGTTCGCGATTACCTTCGCCGGCCGGTTCGAAAGAACCATTCACTAATGAAAACCGGCCGGACCCACACACCGTTTATCGGACAGTCCCGCCCAGGTGCGCTCAAGCCAGATGCGGTGCGTAGCAGGAGGCTCATGTGCGGTGTTGATTTCGAGGCACTCGATCGGTTGGCAGTTCACGGACTATGCGGCAGGACGTATGACTGGGGGCAGAGCGGAAAGCAAGGTTTGCCGTGATTGCGGGCGCTGCCCGCCCGCGTGACGGTTATTCTGTGGTCTCCGTGCCGCAGGTGCCGAAGCACGGCAGCAGGGCCACCCACAGCGCCGACTACGCGAGCAGGCAGCCTATAGTGGTGGCTTACAGTAGGGGCCGCAGTCCTACAACCACGGTGGCGTCCAACTCATCAGACCTGGCAATGCGAGGCGTCAACCCACCCTGGGCCACAGCTGTTGCAGTCAGCTTCGCTTGGCGTCGGCTCGTTTCGATGAGCAGGTGACCTCCGGGCCTAAGCCATGTACGCGCTGCGGCCGCTACCTTCCGCTGGATATCGACTCCGTCCGGCCCGCCGTCGAGGGACACCGTCGGCTCGTGGGCGCGGGCTTCGTGGGGCATGCTGCTGATGGACTCCGTGGGCACGTAGGGTGCGTTGACGGCGAGGATGTCTATGTTCCCTCTAATTCGAGCGGGCAGAGCCGAGTACAGATCGCCTTCATAGACGCTGCCGCCGACGGGATCAACATTTCGCTGCGCACAGCGCACCGCAACAGGGTCGACGTCGGAAGCGTGCAGCTGGATGCCCGTCACGAGTGCCGCCAGCGCCCTGCCTACAGCTCCCGAGCCGCAGCAAAGGTCCACCACGACCGAGCCCTCGCCGGAGCCCCGATCGCCAGCAAAAGGCGCCGAACGGCTGCCTTTCGAACTTGCCGGCGTTGCCCCTGCCGCGGTCACAGAAACCGCGGACTTCGCTCTCAGGAGCGCGGCGGCTTCGCGGACCAGGAGTTCCGTGCGGCGGCGAGGAACGAAGACCCCGGGCTCCACTGCAATCCGCAGACCGCAGAACTCCGCCCAGCCCAGAATGTGTTCGAGTGGAAAGCCCACAACCCGCCGCTCGACGGCTGTGGCCAGCTCCGCTGGGGTGAACGGGGCAGCAAAAAGGAGTTCGGCTTCGTCCTCGGCGAAGACACAGCCTGCGGCGCGAAGCTGGGCGGTGACGGCAGAACGGGAAAGAGATGGATGCGCAAACGGCATGGGAGCGTCCTTCGGTTGAAAGATGGGCACTCCGCGCATCGGCTAGCCCCGGCGGTCCGGACGGCGGCGGGCAGGGAGAACCCCGACTGGCATTGCGCTAATGGTTCTCACCTCCCCTGGCTCTCCAAAGCGGCGCACACTTCGACGCTTGCGAATCTTCATGTTAGCTGACCCGGAACCGGGCAGTCGTTGGCAAGATGGAGCCATGACGCCCAGCGAAGACCACCCGCTCATCTGGACCGGCTCGTACACTGCTGACAGCGGTGGGAACGGCGCCGGCATCGGAGCCATCTCGGTGGCTCCTGACGGAACCCTCATCTGGCGCGGCACCGCTGCGAAGGCGGATTCGCCGTCGTTCCTGGCCGCGCATCCCGCCCTGCCCGTGGTCTACGCCGTCGGTGAGAGCGTGCAGTCGGTGCAGGCGTATCGCCGACGCGGCGAGTTCGGCCTGGAAGCCTTCGGCGAGCCGTGGCCTGCCGGCGAGGCTCCCTGCCATGTGGCCGTCGATCCCCGCAGCAGGTTTCTTGTTGTTGCCTGCTGGGGCGACGGGCAGGTGCTGCTCTACGAACTGGATGACGACGGCGCCATCACCGCCCGCTTCTCAGCGGCACCTTCTGCGGATCCCTACGACGGCGGCCGGCCAAGCCGTGCCCACGCCGGCCTGATGCTCGCCGACGGCCGGGTCATGACCACGGACCTGGGTCACGACCTGCTTCGGGTGTGGCAGTACCTCCCCGAGGCTGGTCTGTCACTGGATCACGAGGTGCTACTTCCCAAGGACAGCGGCCCCCGCCATCTGGTGCAGCATGCCGACGGAACCGTATTCGTAGTCTCCGAGTACTCCATCGAGGTTTTTGCCGTGCGGGCCGCGTCCGGCACCGGACGGTTCGAGCTCGTCGGCGAAGGTCCGGCAACGGCGGGCGGAGCCCAGGAAGGCGATTCGGCAGCGGAGATCGCCCTCTCCCCCGCCGGGCACCATGTGTATGTAGGAGTTCGCGGTTCCAACCGGATCTGTGTGCTGGAGGTCCACGCAACGTCGGGGCAACTTCGCCCTGTCGCGGACTATCCGAGCGGAGGCGATTGGCCCAGACATCACTTGGTCCGCAACGGCTGGCTTCACGTCGCCCATGAGCGTTCCCACGACGTGACAACTTTCCGGCTTGACCCCGAATCCGGTTTACCCGGCGACGTGCGCCACCGCTTGGTGGCGGGTTCCCCTACGGCCTTGGTTGTGGCAAGCTAAACCGAATCGACAAACCCAATACAGGATTCGTCACTCCTATTACGGGAGTGCATAAACCGTTGTAATGATGGCTTCTGAGGCCTGGGCAGGTCGTCACGCAGGTCACCCGGCTGGACCGGGACAAGCAGAGTCGCTTCGCGGAAGGTTTTCAGCCATGTTCACCAACCCTGTCCAATTCCTCTTGCGCACGCGTGCAGACGCGGGCCCGTCTGGCCTCCCCCGTGCCGTCGCGGCCACAGCATCCGCCCTGGTTCTCCTGGCGGCCGCCGCGCTTCCCGCCCAAGCGGCACCGGGCGCAAAGGGGCCCGGGTCGCCATCAGGTGACCGGCCGCCGTCGGGCCTTCATGCCCTGCGGGCCCCGGTCACGGACGAGAACTTCTACTTCGTCATGGCGGACAGGTTCAGCAACGGTGACGCGGCCAACGACGACGGCGGACTCGGTCCGGATCCGATGGTGTCCGGCTTCGACCCCAAGCGCAAGGGCTTCTACAACGGCGGCGACCTGACCGGCCTGCTGGACAAGATCGACTACATCCAGGGGCTGGGAACCACATCCATCTGGCTGACACCAAGCTTCAAGAACAAGGCCGTGCAGCCGGAGGACAACTCCGCCGGCTACCACGGTTACTGGGTCACGGACTTCACCCAGATCGACCCGCATCTGGGCACCAACGCCGAACTCAAGAAACTCATCGATGAGGCCCATGCACGCGGCATGAAGGTGTACTTCGACATCATCACCAACCACACGGCGGATGTCATCGGCTACAAGGAAGGCGCCCGCACCGGCTACGTTTCCAAGGACGAGGCGCCCTACCGCACGGCAGCGGGCGTGGCGTTCGATGACCGCGATTACGCCGGCAAGGCGGACTTCCCCAAGCTTGACGCTGAGAGGTCCTTCCCCTACACGCCGGTCCTGGACCCGGCAGAGAAGAACCTCAAGGTGCCGAGCTGGCTCAACGATCCCACGCTCTACCACAACCGCGGGGACACCACCTTCGCCGGTGAGAACTCCTCTTACGGCGACTTCTTCGGCCTGGACGACCTGTTCACCGAGCACCCCGCCGTGGTGAAGGGAATGACGGAGGTCTACGAAACATGGATCAAGGATTTCGGCGTGGACGGCTTCCGCATCGACACCATGAAGCACGTGAACGACGAGTTCTGGCAACAGTTCGGCCCGGATGTCCTCAGCTATGCGAAAGCGCAGGGGAAGGACGAGTTCTTCATGTTCGGCGAAGTGTTTGACACTTCCAAGAGCTTCACCTCCCAGTTCACCACCCGCGACAAGATGCAGGCGGTGCTGGACTTTCCTTTCCAGGAGGCTGCCCGCAATTTCGCGTCCCGCGGCCAGAATGCCCGGCAGCTGGAGACGTTCTTCGCCGGGGACGACTGGTACACAGACGCCGACTCGAACGTGTATGAGCTGCCCACCTTCCTGGGGAACCACGACATGGGCAGGATCGGCAGCTTCATCAGCTCGGACAACCCGGACGCGGACGACGCCGAACGTGTTGCCCGCGACGGGCTCGCCCACGAGCTGATGTACTTCTCGCGTGGAAACCCGGTGGTCTACTACGGCGATGAGCAGGGCTTCACCGGCCCCGGCGGAGACCAGGACGCACGCCAGACACTGTTCGCGAGCCAGGTGCCCGATTACCTCGACGACGATCTGCTCGGCACCGATGCTACCCACGCCACCGACAACTTCAACACCGGGCACCCGCTGTACGGCAAGATCAGCGAACTCGCCAAGCTGACGAAGGACCACCCGGCACTGCGGAACGGTGCCCACCAGCACCGTTACGCGTCGGACGGCCCCGGGATCTACGCGTTCTCGCGCACCGACGCCAAGGACCAGCGCGAGTACGTGGTGGCGCTGAACAACAGCGAGCAGCCCCGGACGGCGTCAGTCCCCACCTACATTGCGAAGCGCGCCTACAGCCTGGTCTACGGAGACGCCGCGGCCGAATCCAAAACCTCGCCTGAAGGCAAGCTGACCGTCACGGTTCCGCCGCTGTCCGCCGTGGTCTACAAGTCCTCCGGCCGCATTCCGCACTCGAAGGCGGCCCCGGCTATCTCGCTGCAGGCACCGGCTGCGGCGGCAGCCGGTGCCACGTCGCAAGGTGACAATGGCCGGATGCAGGTAACGGCCGACGTCGACGGCTCGTCGTTCTACGAGGTCACCTTCCAGGCGAAAACGGCTGGCGGGGACTGGGAGTCCATCGGCACCGATGACACTGCGCCTTACCGGGTCTTCCACGATGTTGCGGGGCTCAAACCCGGGACGGCGTTGAAGTATCGGGCAGTCCTCCTGGACAACGGGGGCCACACGTCGGTCAGCAGCCCGCGCACCGCCACCGTGCCCGCGCCGGTGCTGACCATCCAGCAGCCCAAGGAAGGAAGCACCGTTCAAGGCACTGCGGAAGTTGTTGCCACCGCCGATCCGGAAAAAGCCAGCCACGTGGTGGGCTTCGAACGGAGTGTGGCCGGAGGTCCCTGGACGGCCATCGGATCGGATGATGGTTCATCCCCCGATTACACCGTGGTTGATGACGTGGCTGCACTGAACCTCGCCGACGGTACCAAAGTGAGCTACCGGGCGACGATGAGCGGCCCTGGCTTCAAGGTGGCCAGCGGCGTGCGGACCGTGGTGGTAGGAGCCGCCCCGCAGCCCCAGTCGGTCACTGTTGCAGGCAGCCTGAACAGCGAGATGGGCTGCCCGGACGACTGGCAGCCGGCGTGCACGTCGGCGTTTATGACATTCGATCCGGTTAACCGCGTCTGGAAGCTGACCGCGGACATGCCCGCGGGCACCTATGAGTTCAAGGCGGCCATCAACGGTTCCTGGGACGAGAACTATGGCCAGGACGGGGCGCCTAACGGTTCGAACATCGTTTTGAACCACGACGGCGGCCCGGTCACCTTCCGGTACAACCACACCACGCACGTGATCACGGCCAGCTGAGGCGGCCCGGCTTTCGCGCGCAGGCCCACCGTCCGGCCGCAGACTACCCGCGGATCGATTCCTCTACCGCCGCCAGGAGGGAGTTGAACCGGTCGTTCCCGTCCAGGCTGTCGATCAGCACGGAGTCACCGTCGGAATCGGCCAGCGGAACCTGCCAGTTGGGGTACTGGGCAGACGTTGTCCCCGGCTGGTTCTGCACCCTGCGCTCCCCCACGGCGTCCACGAGTGCCACGCCAAGCAGTACGGACGGGGTCTGCGCCAGCAAGCGGTGCAGGGCCTCGATCCGTTCCTCCTCCGTACCGGCGCCATCGGCCGGGAGCAGCCCGCGCTGCCGAAGCAGCAGCATCATCTTTTCGAGCGTCGCGTTGTGGTCGATGCGCTCCTCCTCCGCTGACCGCTCCAGCAGCCCCAGCCCGCTGCGAAGCGTCACGTGGTCGCCGGCGAGGTAGCCCGCCGTCGGCGGAAGGTCATGGGTGTTCACGCTGGAGAGTGCCTGCAGACGGTACTTTTCGGGTGCGAGCGGAGCATCGCCGTCGTTCTCAAACCACAAAATGGAGGTCCCCAGGATGCCGCGGGCGGCAAGGTAGTCGCGGACCCACGGCTCAAAGGTGCCCAGGTCCTCCCCGATCACCACGGCGCCGGCACGCTGCGCCTCAAGCGCGAGGACGCCGATCATGGCGTCATGGTCGAAGCGGACGTAGGCCCCGTTCTCCGGAGAGTTGCCCGCGGGCACCCACCAGAGGCGGAAAAACCCCAGAATGTGGTCAACCCGGATCCCGCCCGAATGCCGCAGAATCGTTGCCAGCATCTCGCGGAAGGGCCGGTAGCCGGCCTCGGCCAGGCGGGTGGGATGCCATGGCGGCTGGTGCCAGTCCTGCCCCAGCTGGTTGTACATGTCCGGGGGCGCCCCGACGCTGACGCCGGAGGCAAGGACTCCCTTAAGTGTCCAGGCGTCGGAGCTTTGGAGGTCCACCCCGACGGCGAGGTCATGCACGACTCCGAGGCGCATTCCGGCGCGCTTGGCTGCGGCCTGGGCGAACTCGAGCTGTTCATCGCAGAGCCACTGAAGCCAGCGGTGGAAATCGATCCGGTCCGAAAGTTCGATCCGCAACTTCTCCACGAGAGGAGAGCCCAGGGCTGCCGCAGGATCGGTCCAGAACGGATCGCCGGCGTCGATATCTTCCCGGATGGCGCACCACAGGGCGAAGTCATCCAGCCCGGTCCCGGCCCCGCGGCAAAATTCCCCGAATGCACGCTGCCGGGAGGGCGAACGGCGGACCCCGTAGAGCAACTCCAGCGCAGCCAGCTTGGCGCCATACGCCGTGTCCCGGTCCAGCCGCGAGGAGTCGTTGTTCAGTTTCCGCGCCTGCTTCATCAGGCCGTGGACCACAGCCTGCTTCTTCGGCTTCAGGTACGCCAGCTCCGGAATCGACTCGATACGGAGGTAGAGCGGGTTGAAAAAGCGGCGGGTGGACGGTGAGTAAGGCGAAGGCTCCACCGGAGGCACGGGGTCAGCCGCGTGAAGCGGGTTCACGAGCACGTAGTCGGCGCCGCGGGAACCGGCAAGCGCCGCAAGCTCGGCCAGGTCGGCGAAGTCGCCCACACCCCAGGACCGCTTGGACCGCGCCGAATACAGCTGCGTGGCCAGGCCCCAGCCGCGGCGCTCCTCGAGCGGCGCGGCAGTGGTCAGCCTCGACGGAACCACCACAAGGGTGGCCTCGGCAACCTTGCCCTCCGACTCCGCGCGAAGCGTGTGCCAGCCTTGTCCGGTGTTCGCCGGCATCTCAAAGGTTGCGCGGCCGGTAGTCACGCCGTCGACATCGCGCGGCTCTATCCAGATGTCCTGCTGCGGGGCATCGAGCTCACGCCCGTCCTCGGTAATGACGCTGACACGGACGGCGGAACCGTTCCTGACGTGCACCGGCACCTGGACGGGTGTCCCTTCCTGAACCACGACGGCGGGAGGCAGCATCCGCCGCCACGGCGCCAGTTCCGCTTCGGCCAGGGCATGCTCGATGAGCTGGTCGGTGTGGGCCTGGACCCCAAGGGCCGCCAGGACACGGATCAACGTTGCGGGTGCAACTTCGTGCGGAAGCCCGTCCCAGCCCTGATAGGTGGTCCCCACGCCGTGGGCGTCTGCGAGCCAGTGCAACAGCTCGGGGCTCACGGAACCGGTGCCAGCTGGGGCGGCGGCTGCTTCGGCGTCAGCAGGGGCGGAGCCGGCTGCTTCGGCGTCAGCGGAACTGCCGGGCGCATGGACTCCCGCTGCCGGAGTAGCAGCAGATGGATCTGCTGCTACTCCGGAACCTGGCGCTTGCTGCTGGCTGGAAGCCTTCATTGATGTCCGCCTCGTCTGCTTAGATCGGCCAAAACTTGCAGTGCTCCCGTTGCGACCGGCGCTATTCGGCTGCCAGGCAACGCTTGGTTCCGATTATTGCAGGGCGGGGAGGGACAGGGGCCACACCCACGGACGGCCGGGCGGGGCGCCCGGCACCCCCAGGCCGCTCTCAAGCGACTGCGGGCCCGTCAGCACAGGTCGGGGCTACCGCGGAATCAGCCGGCAGCGCACGCCTTCTGCAGCTGTTTCACCGATTCGCTGGGCACTTCGTCCCCGGCTTGGGCGATCTCTTTCAACGGGGCGGTGATCTCGGACGGAACCCCCGCGGTATCGGCACCGGCCACGAGTCCGGTGAGCGCGGCCTTGTCCGAGGCGCTGACGAGGCCGTCCTTCAGCAACGCGCAGATCTGGCTTTTGACTTGGTCTGCCGCGGCGTTGGCAACTCCGGACGCGGCCGAGCTGGCCGCATTCTGCACGGCCTCCTGAGCTTGGCCGCACCCCGCCAGAAGCAGCAGCGTGGGAACCATGGCGAGAGCGAGGAGACGTCGTTTCATGCTTCCCACACTAACAACCGGCCGCCTCGGTGTGCGCCGCGGCCGAACAGTCCGCGTGGACAACGGTGTCAGATTTGAACGGGCGCCGATGTGTCAATGGGAGTCCTTGTAAATCCGTTGACTTGTCTCGTGGACTTAATTTAGCGTTCCACACACTGACAACGTTGTCTTGGATAAAGGCACGCGCAATGAAGGGCGACCCCAGCGAAATGCACAGCAAAAAATCTCGAATAATGCAGACATGTTCTGCCCTGACTCTGGTGGGACTCACCCTGGCCGCGGCACTGGCCGGGGCGGGTCCGGCGTCGGCTGCGGAGGCAGTTGGAGACGAGCAGTACAGGCCAGCGATCCACTTCACGCCTCAACAGAACTGGATGAACGATCCCAACGGGATGGTCTACTACAACGGCGTTTACCACCTGTTTTACCAGCACAACCCATCGGGAAACACGTGGGGGAACATGTCCTGGGGCCATGCCACGTCCACAGACCTGGCACATTGGAAGGAGCAGCCGCTGGCCATCCCCACCGATGACCAGCAGGACATTTTCTCCGGAAGCGTGGTGGTGGACAGGGACAACACATCCGGCTTCGGTACCGCTGCAAACCCACCCATGGTGGCCGTCTTCACCAGCGCCTACAAGGATGCCTCGCCGTATAGAGGACTCCAGGCGCAGTCGCTCGCCTACAGCCTGGACCAAGGTCAGACCTGGACCAAGTACAGCGCCAACCCGGTACTCAACCGCAACTCCGCGAACTTCCGCGACCCCAAGGTCTTCTGGTACAAGTCCCCAACCGGCGGCGGCTACTGGGTGATGGCCGCCGTCGAGGCCACCGAGCACAAGGTGCTCCTGTACAAGTCCGGCAACCTCAAGGACTGGGCGCTCCTCAGCGAGTTCGGGCCGGCGAACGCCACGGGAGGGCTCTGGGAATGCCCCGACCTGTTTCCCTTGGCGGTCGACGGTGATCCCGCAAAGGTTAAGTGGGTCATGGTGGTCAACATCAACCCGGGCGGCGTGGCCGGAGGCTCAGCCGGCCAGTACTTCGTGGGCAACTTCGACGGGACCACTTTTAAGTCGGAGTCAACCAAGGCCAGCGACTCGCTGCCGGCCGGGACGTCCCTGGCCGGCTTCAACGACGGCACTTACAACGGCTGGACAGCAAACAACGAGCCGGGGAACTGGAAGAACGGGCCGTTTGCGGACGCCCCGGCCGGCGGGGCACTAGCTGGGCAGAACGCCGTCACCGGCTTTGCCGGCGCCGGCCTCATCAATTCCTTTAACGACGGCGACTGGCCCTTGGGCTCGATGAGCTCACCGGCGTTCACCGTGAACAGCGATTACCTCAACTTCCTTGTGGGCGGCGGGCAGCATCCGCGTATCTCGGACAAATTGGACAACACGCCACCTCCCGGCGACTTGCTGTTCAGCGGCTTCGAGGTCCCTGACGGAACCACCCTGGCCGACGCCGGCTGGACCGGTACGGCGGATCTGGCCCCCGCGTTCCAACCCTCAACAGCAGGCGGGGACTTCTACATCGGCGCCAAGCGCATCAACACGTTCGACACCGGAGGCGCACCCGGTGACGACAGGCAGGGAACCATGACATCGCCGTCGTTCACTGTGTCCCGGAACTTCATGAGCATGCTCGTGGGAGGCGGGCACCGAGACGCAGGGTCAGGACAAGTGCTCGAGGTGCAACTGCTGGTGAACGGCACCGTGGTGCGGACTCTCTCCGGTGACGACGCCGGCGCCCTCAACTGGAAAGGCTGGGACGTCTCGGCGTTTGCCGGGCAGACCGCGCAGCTCAGGGTCGTTGACCAGGCCACAGGCGGCTGGGGGCACCTGACGCTGGACCACGTCATGCTCACCGACCAGGCTGCCGTTCCCCGCTCCGACGAAACCACTGTCAACCTCGTGGTCGACGGGAAGGTTGTCCGCAGCGCCACGGGCGCCAACAGCGAAGTCCTTGACTGGGAGTCCTGGAACGTCTCTGAGTTCAAGGGGCGGCAGGCGAGCATCCGGGTGGTGGATAACAACCGGTTCGGCTGGGGCCACATTCTTGCCGATGAGTTCGTGGCGTCACCCCGGCCCGCCACGCCCCGGCTGCAGACCTATGACTGGCTGGACTACGGCAGGGACTACTACGCGTCCGTCTCCTTCGGCAACATGCCGCAGGACAAGCGCATCATGCTCGGCTGGATGAACAACTGGGACTACGCCAACAGCATTCCCACGTCGCCGTGGCGGAGCGCCATGTCCCTACCCCGCGAGGTTGCCCTCACGCAGACCGCCGCCGGACCCCGCCTGACCCAGAAGGCCGTCCAGCAGGTGGACGCCCTCGGCACAAGGGTGAGCTACGCCGAAAAGAAGGCACGGAGCATAACCCCAGGCACCCAGGCCCTGCCGCCAGCAGCCTGGGGCCAGGTCCAAAGGATCGACGTCACTCTCGCGCCCGGCACGGCCGCGAAGGCGGGGATCACCGTGCTGGGCAACGGCAATTCCTCCACGGTCATCGGCTATGACAGGGCGGCGGGCGAGGTGTACGTGGACCGGCGAAACTCCGGAAATACCGCCTTCCACCCGCTCTTCGCGTCGGTTGACTCGGCGCCCGTCAGCCTGGATGCCAGCGGCAACGTGACCCTGCGCATCTACGTTGACCGGTCATCAGTGGAGGTATTTGCGCAGAACGGCCTGCGGACCGTCACCGACCAGGTCTTCCCCGAACAGGGAGCCAGCCAAGTGTCGCTGTTTGCCGAGGGGGGCACCGCGCAGTTGAAGTCCGTGTCCGTCACGCCGCTGAGCAAGTCGATGTTTGTCCCGGCGCCGACGGTCAAGAAGAACCGCCGGTAGCCGAACCGCGGCAACGGCCGCGGCCGGGCGGGAAGCTGCTGCAGAGGAACCACCGCCGGCCGCACTCGAGAAAGGGCTGGGATTCCTGATCCGCTCCAAGCAAAACGGCCGGTGCCCGCATCAGATGCGGGCACCGGCCGTTTTTGCTCACTCCTCCGTGCACATCCTTCGGGCTGTGGTTCCAGGCTTCAGCCTTTGCGCGTGACCCTGGGGTTCAGGTTCGGGCCGTGACTCAGGGTCTTCGGCTTTCGGGCGGGACCCCCGTCTTCACGCGACCGGCTGCAGCCAGGTCAGGACCGAGCCGTCCTCCTCGATGTGGTCCGCGAGTTCCCCGTTGAACCGGGCGCCATAATCGGCGCTGATGTGCTCCTGGAAGGCGGCATCGTCGTCGTACACCTCGAAGACGAAGTACTCCCGGGGGTTGGTTTCCCGGGTGTACGGCAGGAACAGTTGGTTGCCCGGTTCTCGGCGGACGTGGTCTGTCAGTTCGCGCATCATTTCCGCTACCCGGTCTTCGCTTCCGGGCTTGACGGTAAATTCTGCGTACAGCGTTTTGGTCATGGTTTTCTCCTCTTCAAGGTTCGGTACGGGTGGTTGAAATCGTGACGGATCAAGGGCGGACCGGCAAAGAGCGGCCCGGTTCAGTGCGGTGGGCGGAGTTCCCCTGATCCACGCTCAATGAGCTCCGACGGAACAACGTACGTCTGCGGGGCCCGTTCATCGCCGTCGATCCTGGCCAGGAGCCGCTCTGCGGCGAGCTTCCCGATTCTCTCGGGATGTTGGGCAATGACGGTGATGCCGGGATCCATCATGTCCGAAAGGGTGAAGTCGTCGAACCCTACGAGTGCCACTTTCCTGCTGGCACCGAGCTCCTTGAGGGCACGCATGACACCGAACGTGATGAGGTTCTGGCTGGAGAAGATGGCGGTGGGCGGATCGTCGGACCTGAGCAGCTCAAGGGCCGCCTGGCGGGCTGACTCCTCGTTGTGGAGGCCTTCGAGCACCGGAACGGAGGACGTCGCGATGCCGGCCCGGCCGAGTTCCTCAATGAAACCGCGCCGGCGTTCGCGGGCCGTCTGGATGTCTGTGCGGTCACCCAGGTAGGCAAGCTTCCTGTGGCCGTGTGCAATCAGGTGGCCGGCGGCCGTGGCGGCTCCGACAGCGTTGTCCGTCACCACGGCGTCCGCCTCAATGCCCACCGGTTCACGGTCGATGAAGACCATGGGCAGGTCGCGTGAGTGCTCTGGAATGACGTAAGACTGGCTCTTCGCGATGGGCGTCAGGACCAGGCCGTCGACACGCCGCCCCAGGAAAGCTGCAACGAGGGCCTTCTCCCGTTCCGGGTCGTCATCGAGGCTGGCGGCGAAGACCGCAATGCCTCGGGCGGTCAGGGAGTCCTCCAGGGCGCGGTGAATCTCGCCGCTGAAGGGGTTGGACACGCTTGGCAGCAGGAGACCGATGGAAAGGGTCTGGCGACCGGCCCGGCGAAGGCTTCCCGCTGCCATGTCCAGCTGGTAATTGAGCTGCTGGGAGGCGCCGAGTACGCGCTGGCGGGTTGCCTCGGACACCCCCGGTTCATCGTTCATCACCCGCGAGACGGTTTTGATGCCGACGCCGGCCAGTGCCGCGACGTGGCGCATCGTGGGCCGGTTCTTTGTCGCTTCAGGTTGGTAACGATTAGACACCGTTGTCATTGGCTGGTCCTTCATCATCGAAATTTCTCTTGACTGTACCCCGTGATCTTGATTACATGATGCATGACATCGTTGTCAGGCACCAGAAGTGCCACGAAACCAGGAGATTCAATGTTGAGTTCCAAAGCCCCGCGGACAGTCGCCCACCGCCTGCTTGCCATCGGTGCAGTCCTGACCCTCGGCACGCTCAGCCTCACCGCTTGTGGCGGGAGTTCCCCATCCACCTCGTCGTCCGGAAGCTCTTCGGCCGAGAAGGTCGGTGTGTCCCTGATTGTTAAGACCACCTCGAACCCGTTCTTCGTTTCCATGCAGGATGGTGCAAAGAAGGCCGCCGAAGCCGACGGTGTGGACCTGAAGCTCGCGGCCGGCAAGGCCGACGGCGACGAGGAGACGCAGATCCAGGCCATCGAAAATGCAATCTCCAAGGGCGACAAAGGCATCCTCATCACCCCCAACGGCCCTTCCGTCGTGGATGCGCTGAAGAAAGCCAAGGACGCCGGCCTGTTCGTCATCGCCCTGGACACTCCGCCGGACCCGGCAGACGCCGCCGACATCACTTTCGCCACCGACAACTTCGCGGCAGGTGAACTGATCGGCAAGTGGACCGCCGCGCAGCTGGCCGGCAAGAAGGCCACCATCGCGCTGCTGGACCTGTTCGATGACAAGGTTGTCTCGGTCGACTACAACCGGGACCAGGGCTTCCTCACCGGCCTGGGCATCGACACCGCGGACAAGAAGAAGAACGGTGACGAGGCCAAGACCGGCAAGTACACCGGCGGCAAGGGCGGCGACTACGAGATCGTGGGCAGCCAGGCAACCCAGGGCGCCGAAGACGGCGGCCGGACCGCCATGGAAACCCTCCTCGCCAAGAATCCGAACGTTAACGTGGTCTACACCATCAACGAGCCGGCTGCGGCCGGTGCCTTCGAGGCGCTGAAGTCCGCCGGCAAGGAAAAGGACGTGCTGGTGGTCTCCGTTGACGGCGGCTGCTCCGGCGTCAACAACGTCAAGGCCGGCGTCATCGGCGCCACTGCCCAGCAGTACCCGGTGAAGATGGCGGAACTGGGCGTCAAGGCCATCGTTGAGCTGGCCAAGACCGGCAAGAAGCCAGCCAACTCAGAAGGACTGGACTTCTATAACACCGGCGTCGAACTCGTCACGGACAAGGCCGCCGACGGCGTCAAGAGCATCACCACGTCCGACGCCGCCAAGATCTGCTGGGGCAAGTAGCCCGCGTGAACCTCACACCGCGGGAAGGTGCTGAAAATTCAGTATCTTCCCGCGGTTCACAGCAGGAGAATTGACTGCAGAAGCAGCAGCCGCCGCACCGGCCCCGGCCGAACCAGCCCCAGCCCCAGCAGGACCTTGAAGTTCAGGAGCAACAGTGACCCAGCAACAGACCGCAGGCCCGCCCACCGCAGGGCATGCAGACCCCGCCGAGGAATTCCTCGACCGCCAGACCCCGCTAAGCCGAATCCGCAACATCCTCCACCGCTATCCCGCACTAAGCCCGGCCATTGTCCTGCTTGTTGCGGTGGTGGTCTTCGGGCTCCTCAATGAGAGGTTCCTGCGGGTCGAGAACCTGTCCCTGATCACCCAGCAGGTCTCGGTGGTAGGAACCCTCGCAATCGCCCAGACCCTCATCATCCTCACGGCCGGCATCGATCTCTCGGTGGGCGCCGTCATGATCCTCTCCTCCATGGTGGTGGCACAGCTGGCCGTCGGCAGCGGCACGCCCGCTCCGCTCGCTCTGCTCCTCGGCCTCGTCGTGGGTCTGGCGGCGGGGGCGCTGAACGGTTTCCTGGTCACCAGGTTCCGGCTCCCTCCGTTCATCGTCACGCTCGGAACGCTGAACATCTTCATCGCCGTGACGCTTCTCTACTCCGGCGGCTCCACAGTCCGCGGCTCGGCCATGCCCGGCCTGCTGACGTGGATGGGCAGCACGTTCCCGGTCGGCCCAGTGCGGATCTCCACCGGCGTGGTCATGATGCTCCTGCTCTACATCGCGGTCGCGTTCATCCTCGGCAAGACCGCCTGGGGCCGGCACGTCTACGCGGTGGGCGATGACAAGGAAGCCGCCCGCCTGGCCGGTATCCCGGTGAACCGGGTCCTGATGAGCGTTTACCTCGCAGCCGGGGCCGTGCTGGCCGTCGGCGCGTGGATCCAGATCGGCCGCACGAACGCAGCCAGCCCCAACGCCGGCGTGGACCTGAACCTCGACTCCATCACCGCCGTCGTCATCGGCGGAACCAGCCTCTTCGGCGGGCGCGGCTCCATCTGGGGCTCCCTCCTCGGGGCGCTGATCGTCGGGGTGTTCCGCAACGGCCTCTCGCTGGCGGGCCTCGATGTGCTCTACCAGACCCTCGCCGTGGGCGTCCTCATCATCCTCGCTGTGTCGATCGACCAGTGGATCCGAAAGGTGAAATCATGACCGCCACAGAATTCCAGCCGGCCAAGACCGAGGTCCGCCAGCCGATCCTGCAGGCCAGGAACCTCGTCAAGACCTTCGGCCGCGTGGTGGGCCTGGACGGCGTCAGCCTCGACCTGTACCCGGGCGAAGTCCTGGCGATCATTGGCGACAACGGCGCCGGAAAATCCACGCTCATCAAGTGCCTCACCGGGGCCGAGGTCCCTGACTCGGGCGAGTTGTTCGTTTCCGGCCAGCAGGTCCACTTCAAGCGCCCGCAGGACGCCCGCGTCCACGGCATTGAAACGGTCTACCAGAACCTTGCCGTGTCACCGGCACTCGACGTCGCCTCCAACCTGTTCCTGGGGCGGGAAGAGCGGGTTCCCGGACCGCTGGGTAAGATCTTCCGCGTCCTCGATACCAAGGGAATGCGCCGCAAAGCCAAGGAAGAGCTGACCAGGCTCGGCATCTCCACGCTCCAGGACGTGACGGTGCCGGTGGAAAACCTCTCCGGCGGCCAGCGCCAGGCTGTCGCCGTGGCCCGCGCCGCGGCGTTTGGCTCCAAGGTGGTTGTGCTCGACGAGCCGACAGCAGCCCTGGGTGTGCGGGAATCAAACCAGGTCCTGCAGCTGGTCCGGGACCTCCGGGACAGGGGCCTGCCGGTCATCCTGATCAGCCACAACATGCCCCACGTGTTCGACGTGGCCGACCGGATCCACATCCAGCGCCTGGGCAAGTGCGCGGCCACCATCACGCCGCAGTCGCACAGCATGACCGATGCGGTGGCAATCATGACGGGTGCGGCCACCGCCTAGTCCGGAAGTGCACCACCGACTCTCCCCCAACTCCGTCCGCGGGCCTGCACCAGGTCCGCGGACGGCTCCATGAAAGGCCCCCCAATGCCCCAGACCCAACCCACTGGCACCCCCGCCACAACCCCTGATGTCATCGTCATCGGAGAAGCGCTGGTCGACGTCGTCACCTCCCCCGAGGGCACCATCGAGCACCCCGGCGGATCGCCGGCAAACGTCGCCTACGGACTCGGACGCCTCGGCGTCCGCGCCGCCCTCCTGACCTCCATCGGCGACGACGACCGCGGCGAAGCGATCCAAGCGCACCTGAGCCGCGCCGGCGTCGAGCTCCTCCCCGGTTCCACATCCCAGGGCCGCACGGCCTCCGCCACCGCCACGCTCGCCGCCGACGGCTCCGCCACGTACGACTTCGACATCAGCTGGGAGCTCCCGCAGGTTGCCCCGGCATTCCTCCCCAAGGTGCTCCACACCGGCTCGATCGCCACCTTCCTGGCACCCGGCGCCGCCGCGGTCAAGGCGCTCCTGGAACAGGCGCACCGTGAATGCATGGTCACTTATGATCCCAACATCCGGCCTGCTCTCCTCGGCACCCAGGCCCAGGCCCGTCTAATCTTCGAGGACCTGGTTCCGCTGACCGACGTGGTCAAACTCAGCGACGAAGACGCCCACTGGCTCTACCCCGGACTCGAGCTCGAGGACACGGCGAAGCGCATTCTCGAACTGGGCGCAGGACTGGCCGTCGTGACCTGCGGCTCCGAGGGGTCCCTGCTGGCAACCCCGGCCACACAGCTGCATATCCCTTCCATCAGGTCGGTGGTCGCCGACACCATCGGCGCCGGCGACTCCTACATGGCCGCACTGATCTACGGACTGCTGGCCCGCGGAACGGACGGCCTGGCCCCGGCCGTACTGGAAACCCTCGGACGAACAGCCTCGAAGGCCGCAGCCATCACCGTCCGCCGGCCAGGCGCCAATCCACCCACCGTTGAAGAACTGCTGGCGGACCTTCCGGAGGTTGCTGCAGTCCCCGCCGCCTGACATGGACAACGACGACCTGCCGCTGGACAACTCAGGCAACGCGGGGTCACTTCCGGCCGCTTCCGGACACAATATGCGGCCCTAGGTGACCCCGCGTTGCCGGCGGTTCCGCCATTCCCGCGTTTCACTCATTGAAAATTTCCAGGAACGCATCCTCAAAGCTCCGGCGGACATCGAGCCGGGTGGAGGCCATGCCTGAGGGCCAGCTGCGCAGGACTTTGTCCGACGTGCACCGGACCGGCATCGCCATGATCCGGCGGTCGGCGCCGTCGTTGACGGTATCCGTCGCCGCGCCGATCTTCGATGCACAGGGCACCGCGGTGGCCGCGCTTTCGATCGTCGTCCCGGACGGGACCACTCCGGCGAATGTCCTGGCTCCCGCCGTGCGGGCCACGGCGAGGGCTGTCTCACGCAACCTGGGCTTCCGCACGGCGTTGGAGGATGACGTCCGCGCCCACTCGGAAGGCTGACCGTCCTGCCGGGGCACCCTTTCGCCGGCAGCGCGTCGGCGCTGCCGGTCTACCTGACCGCCTCCACCGCCAGGTGCTGCACCCGTCCGTCCACGAGCGTCGCCAACACGTGAGCGGCAGCCAGGTCATCCGGGGCAACCGAGAGCGGATCGACGTCGAACACAGTGAAATCCGCACGCTTGCCCACGGTGACTGACCCGGCGACCGCCCACTCCCCCGCAGCCATGGCAGCGTGCGAGGTGTAGCCTTCGAGCGCCTGCAGTGCCGTGAGGGCCTGGCCCGGAACGATCGGCTGTTCGCCCGGGCGGCCAGACCGCCGTCGTAATTGCGCGTCCGCCAGGATGGGCAGCGGTTCGAACGGAGCGATGGGCCAGTCGGAGCCGAGCCCCAGGGTGGTTCCCGCCGCGCGGAGGTCCGCACACCGCCAGGCGTTATTGGCCCGTTCCGGTCCGAGCCGGGTGGACCAGTTGTCGGTGTGGTCGGCGCGGGAGTAGTGCGTGCAGTGGGTGGGCTGCATGCTGGCCACCAGGCCCGAGCGGGAGAACCTCCCGATGAGGGCGTCCGGCACAGTTTCGAGGTGTTCGATTCGGTGCACGGCGGACGGTCCGCCGGGAGGCAGGGACTCGAAGGCATCCAGGACTGCAGCCACTCCGGCGTCGCCGATCGCGTGCGTGGCCGTGGGAATGCCACGGCCGGCGAAGTACCGCACCGCGGCCGCGTACTCCTCGGGGCGCGGCCAGAACGGGGCCACCGACGCCCCATAAGCGTCGGGCTCGAACAGCCACGCGGTGCCGTTGTCCACCGTCCCGTCAACGAACAGCTTGATGCCTGCCACCTCCCAGCGTCGTCCGCCGAGTCCGATCTGTTCCGCAAGCCGCTGCCAGTCTTCCTCGCCGCTGCCGGGCATGCACCACGGCGAGATCCGCAGGCGCAGCGGGAGCCCGCCGTCCAGGTCGTCTTCGAGTGCCCGGAAAAGCTCCAGTGAACCCTCCCCGCAGTCCATCACGTGCGCCCCCGTCAGCCCGGACCGCGCGAACTGCGTGAAGAATTCGGCCAGCCTCGCCTTCCGTTCGTCGAAGGACTCCGCCGGCATTACCTGTGCCACGAGTTCGATGGCAGCGGCCTCCAGCAGGAGCCCGGTGGGCCTGCCGCTGTGGTCGCACACCACTTCTGACGCCTGGTCGAACGCCCGCGGTCCGGTGATCCCCGCCAGTTCGAGTGCCCCGGAACTGGCCAGCGCGGAATGCCCGTCGAAGAGGCGGATGAGGCACGGACGCCCGGAGACGACGTCGTCAATCAGCTCGCGATGGGCCGCGGCGGATCCGAACACATTGGGGTCCAGGCCCCAGCCCCGCACCCAGTCCCCCGAGGGGGCTGCTTCCGCTTCGGCACGCAACAGTGCGCGCACGCCGGCGAGGTCGGCGGCGCCGGACAGGTCGGTGCCGCGCGTCAGTTCCAGTCCGAAAACAGGGTGGATGTGGCAGTCCACCAGCCCGGGCGTCAGCACGGCGGCACCGAAGTCGATGACCTCCGCGGCCGGCCAGTTTTCGGCGTCGGAACGGCTTCCGACGGCGGCAATCACGCCGTCCTGGACTGCCACCGCCTGCAGCGCAGGACTTTGGGCGGGACTGCCATCCATCGTGTGGATGGTATCGGCCAGGATGATCAAATCAGGATTCATGGGTTTCGAAGCTTCCAATCTGCGCGAAGATCGCGGGACGGTGGCGGCGCACCCAGCGGGCGGCCAGGAGCCCGGCAATGAAGACGAGGGGCGTCACCAGGATCAGGATGGTGTTGGTCAGTGCGTCGGCGAACGTGAGCAGCTCGATGTTCAGGCCGATCAGCAGCACCACACCGAAGAGCAGAATCGCCGAGGCCAGGCTGAGCGGCACCATCAGCTTGTGCGTCGCGGCGGCGGGGTTCCGGCGCAGGTAGAGGAACGCCGCGACCGACACCAGACCCTGGAGCCCCACGATGCCAAAAATTCCCGGCGTGTTCACCCAGATCAGCAGCTGCTGGTAGGGATCTGCGTTGAGCAGGGCGCAGATGGTGATGACCACCGCGGCCAGGACGGTCTGCAGCTGGCCTGCCCGGTGCGGGGACTGGAACCGGTGGTGGGTCCGGCCGAGGAAGGCGGGCAACACGCCGTCGCGGGCCAGCATGTACACGTAGCGGTTGATGGCGTTGTGGAAGGCCAGCTGCGAAGCGTAGACGCTGGTGACGATCAGGAGGTACATGACCACTTCCGCCCACGGGCCCACGTAGTGGTTGATGGTCTGGAAGAACATCCCGCCGCCCAGTTCACCCGCGGCTTGCACGGCGCGGTCTTCGCCGTACGCCTGGACCACGGTCCACACAATGAAGGCGTAGAAAACGGACATGAAGCCGACGGCGATGTACATGGCCCGCGGCACGGATTTGTCCGGGTTTCGGGCCTCGGAACGGTACAGCACGGTGGACTCAAAGCCCATGAAGGCGGCGAAGCAGATGCCAAGGATCGCCAGGACGCCAGGTCCGAACGCCTGGTCCGGGCTGAAGGAACCCACGCTGATCCCGTGGGCTCCGCCGCTGCTGAGGATGCCCACCCCCATCACGGCGAGGATGCCCGTCTCGGCCACGAGGAGCACTCCGAGTACCTTAGCCCCTACGTCGATCCCCCGGTAGCCGAGGAACCACACGGCTGCGACGGCGGCCAGCGCGATGGCCGGCCACGGCACCTCGAGCCCGAAGAGCACTTTGAACATGTCGTGGGTCTGGACGGCGAAGAGGCCGTACACACCGATCTGGAGGCAGTTGTAGGAGACGATCGCCAGGATGGCGGAGGCCAGCCCCACGGTCTTGCCCATGGCCAGCGAAATGTAGGTGTAGAATCCGCCGGATGCCTTGACGTGGCGGGTCATGGCCATGAAGCCGATGGCAAAGAGGGTGAGCACGATGCCCGCCAGCAGGTAGCCGGCCGGGGCGCCGATGCCGCCCACGCCGATGGCTACCGGCGCCACGCCTGCCATGACGGTCAGCGGCGCCGCTGCCGAGATGACGAGGAAGGCGATGCCGCCCGTACCGAGGGCATTGCGCTTGAGGGCGCCGTCCGCGGACGACGTCGGTGGTCTGGTTTGGGTATCCGGCACTAGTCCGTCCTTTCTTGGGAGCCCAGCTAAACGAAAGGCTTTCGTTTATTATGGATGCGTGTGGCGCAGAGCACAATAGCTGTCATTTTCCGAAGTCGTTGCACGCAATGTCCAAAGTCGTCTGCACGGCCACTACATGTCCGGAAGGGGATCAATCTGCGGACACGTGGCGCATTACCGGGATCGGAGACCAGCGGCTCGACAAGCGAATGGTGGACTCGACAATCGTTGAGTGCCGTCTGTTCTTCACTCCTGGCGAGGACTGCTATCTGCCAGGGATCGACACGGCGCTTCAAAACCTCATCACACCTGAGCGGGCGAAGGCTAGGCGCTCCTTGAAGCAGTACGTGGCTCAGGTAGTCGTCGGCCCGCGCATCGGGCCTCAGGCGCTATCTCTCACTCGGGCCGCCTCGAAATTGACAACGGATTGGGCCGCGGCATCTTGCTTGGCACTGTTCTGGTCGCGATGGATTACATCTAAGGAATTGCCCATGGGAAGCCCTACTCATTGGTCATTAAGCGCTACCGACTCAGGACCAGTGGCTCTTCGATTCGCACTGGTGGCTCCGCGGGTCGCGTCACTTTCAGGCAGGGGGCGGTGGCGGTCCCCCCTTTGGCGTATAGCGACAGACGGGTGCTGTCCGGCCCGGGAAATATCAGGCCTGTCATGGTGACCAGCCCGTTTTGGGCGAAGACTTCCACTGAGCAGTGGTCGATGAAGAGGGTGAGAGTGTATGAGCCGTCAGAGTCCTGTTTCAGTGGTGCCGTATCGGTGGAAGCAAAGGCGTCATGGAATTCCGTGTTGCCGGAGCTTTTCCGGTCCATGATGAGCCGGTTCTCGGAGGGACGGATGCCGATGCGTGTGCCGTCGGTGCCGTTGCCTCGAATGATGAGTCCGAATTCCTCTGCGGATCCCGGGATGAAGATCACCTCGATGATCTCTACCGGCGCTCCGGTGTGCAGGTGGCGCATTCCTTCATCTATTGCAAGATCAGCCCAGGTGCTCACCGACAGTGCGTTGCCGGTTCGATATTCGTCGGCGACCCGTTGGGACAGTCGGGGCTGGCCCTGATGTGTGACCAGGGAGATTTCGCGTACGAGTGACATGGAACTGCGCCATGGCCAGGTCGGGATGGCGGCGCCGTATTGCCAGTTGTTCATCCAGCCGACCATGAGACGGCGCCCGTCGGGTGCGTCGTTGAAGGAGACGGCCGCGTAGTAGTCACGCCCCCAATCGAGCCAGTGGTAGGTGTCGAGGTCGGCCGTTTGGTTGCTGCCGTCGGTGACTGTTGTTTGGGATGTGAAGGCCACGCCGTCGAAGCGGCCGACAAAGTATTGGCCCCCTGATCCGCTATTGGGCCCTCCGGGGTTGAGATTCACGGTGAGAACCCATTTGGTCTGCTCTTCGTCGCCGTCCAGTGGCAAGGGGAAAAGGTCAGGGCACTCCCAGACGCCGCCGGTGGCGTTGGCGGGTCCGAAGCTGCTGAGGTAGTGCCAGTCCCGAAGGTTATCGGAGCTATAGATGACCACTTTGTGCTCGTTTGCTTCGACTGCCACCATGACCCAATAGCTGCCCGGGGGCCCGCTATAGCGGAACACCTTCGGGTCGCGGAAGTCTGCGGAGTTCCTGTCGAGGACGGGGTTGCCCTGGTGCTTCGTCCAGGTGTAGCCGCCGTCGGAGCTCCAGGCCAGGGACTGGGCCTGTGTGCCGCGGCGGGCTGAGCTGTCTTTGTAGGCGCTGGTGTAAATTGCCACCAGCGGGGCGGCCTGCCCGTTGCCGAGGCCGCTGGTGTTGTACTGGTCGATGACGATGCTGCCGGAGAAGATGTCCTCTTCGGCGTCGCAGAGGATGGCCACGGGCTGCTCGTCCCAGTTGACCAGGTCCACCGAGGTGGCGTGGCCCCAGGACATGTTGCCCCAAACGTTCCCGAAGGGGTTGTTCTGGTAATAGAGGTGATAAATGCCCTCGTGGTAGACGAGCCCGTTCGGGTCGTTCAGCCAGGTGTTTTTGGCCGTGTAGTGGATGGCGGGCCTGAAGATGTCATCCTCGTGGGCGGGATTAGCAGTCATGACGTTGGGTGCCTTTGTGGGTAATCGGTGGGGTACGCTGCGCGCAGGTGGCGGCCGCGGCGGCTGCCGGGTGGCTTCCGGTCAGCAAGGAAACGCACCCGCCGGTGGGCGGTTGCGGACGGACGTGCACCCCGGAGGGGCGGGTTCTCCCAGTGCTGGGGGATGCCGGCCCCCCGGCAGGTTGTCGCCTTAGCGCAGCGTTGAAGCCGTGTGTTTCAGTGGCAGCCGCAGGAAGTGCGCAGTACGAGTTCGGCGGGGAAGATATTGGTCTGAGTTTCTTTTCCGGGCGGCGCCAGGAGGGCATCGAGGGCGGCTTGGGCCATGTCCTTGACGGGCTGGGCGACTGTGCTGAGCCGGGGCCAGGTGTATTCAGCTTCGGGTGAGCCGTCGAAGGAGAACACCGCGAGGTCCTCCGGCACCCGCAGGCCGCCCTCCTGGAGGGCGCAGAGCAGAGCAACTGCCTGCTGGTCGGAGCTGACGAAGACCGCGGTCGGCCGCTCGCTGCGGGCCAGCAGCTCCTGCCCGGCGCGGTACCCGCCCTCGCGGGTGAACGGAACCCGAACGATCGGGCCCGGGGTGAGGCCGGCGTCCTGAATGCCCTGGCGCCACCCGACCTCGCGTGCGTCGAGGTCGCCGCCAGCAGTGTTGCCCATGACCAGCCCGATGCGTTCGTGGCCGTGGCTGATGAGGTGCTCAACCGCCATGCGCGCTCCGTCCCGGAAGGCTACTCCGACGGAGTTGGCGTCGTGGTCTCCCGCGCTGTGTTTCATGACGGCGGGACTGCCTGCTGTGGCAAGGTCGGTGCTGTGGTTCAGGAGCACTACGGGGATGTCTGCCTGTTCAAGGTCCATCAGATCGGGATCGGACAGTTCGCTCCAGAGGAACAGTCCGTCCACCTTCCGGGCGGCGAAGTTCTTGATGAGGCGGCGCTCTGTCCGCAGCGAAGCCTGAGAGTCCGCCAGCAGGAGGGTGTAGCCCCGCTCGGCCGCGGCGTTCTCGACGGCGCGGGCGAGCGAGGCGAAAAACGGATTCAGGGCATCGGGGATGATCATGGCGAGCATCTCACTGGAACCTAAGGCAAGTGCCCTGGCTGCCGCGTTGGGCCGGTAGCCCAGCGCCCTGATTGCCTGCCGCACCTTGGCCTCGTTCGCAGGGGAAACGGCCCGGGGCCCGCCGTTGACCACGTAACTAACGACGGCGCTGCTGACCCCTGCCAGCCGGGCAACATCGTCGCGTGTGATGGGCTTGGCTTGTGAGGTCGGGTGCGGCATGGCAACCATGCTATCGGCGTTTCACTTGGCGGACTCGCGAAGTACCGGGCGGGGCAGCTCTGCCGGAGCGTCGCCGAAGTCGGGCACCGGCAGGCGTTCGCCGCCGCGCAGGGCCGACTGGTGGGCCACAATGCCGGGAAGCGTGTAGCGGGCCGCTTCCCAGGCGTTGACCGGAGGCAGTATGCCGGTGTTGATGGCGGTGACGAAGTCGTCCACGAGGAAGTGGTGGCTGCCCTCGTGGCCGTTGGCCAGGCCGCGGAACTCCGCCGGCAGCCGTCCCGCGTCATGCACGGATGCCATGCCGGAAACAAAGGCATCGCGCAGAGCAGGGGCCACGTCGGCCAACATCGGGTCATCCGCGTCCATGGTTGCCTGGGTCTCGAGCTGGTCACTGATGTCTGTCACGGCGTGCTTGTCCTGCCAGACGCTGACCAGGGCGAGCTGTTCCATGCTTGCCTCGGTGCCGAAGTAGCGGAAGCGGCTCTCGCGCAGGTGGGAAGGGTAGCCCACCCTGCGGAACTCGTTGATGCGCATGGACCCGCCGCCGGCGAGTTCGAACAGTGCGCTGGCGTTGGAGAAGTCGTTGGCGAACATGCTCACCTCACGGTCAAAGACGCCGTCGCCGCGCTCATCCCGGACCCCGACGCAGCTGACGCTGACGGCGTGGGAGCCGGTTGCTCCGAGCACCCCGCCCACGGAGTGGGTGGGGTAGAGCATGGGCGGGTAGCTGGCGGTGCGCTTCCAGTTTTCGCCGCCGCTGTACTGGTAGGCGTCGTAGAAGCCGAGGTCCATGTCGTGGACGTAGTCGCCCTCAGCGTAGAAGATCCGACCGAAGGCACCCTCGGCATTCTTCTTGCGGGCAAAGACGGTTGCCGGGTTGTAGTAGCTGGTCTCACCCATCATGTACGTCAGCCCGGTCTCGCGGACCGCTTCGATAATTTCTGCGATCTCCTCTTCGGAGATCGCCATCGGCACGGCGGAGTAGACGTGCTTGCCGGCGCGCAGCGCCTGCAGCACCAGGGGTCCGTGGGTCCAGCGCTGGGTGAAGATCGCTACGGCGTCGACGTCGCTTTCAAGCATTGCCTCGAAGCTGTCGAACGTCCCTGACGCGCCGGCGCTGCTGCTTTGGGCCTCTGCACGCTCAGTGATGAGGTCGGTGAGATAGATGTCTGAGATTCCGGGGTGGGCGGCGAAGAGCTTGGCGAATACGCCTGCGAACTGTCCCGCACCAACGATTCCAATTGAAGAAGTCATGAAAAAAGTATGGCCATGAAATCTACGCGCGTCAATAGTGCTTTTTTGATTAGCCAAAAACCTCTGTTTCTCAGGGAAGGTGTTGCGTTTTTCCAAGCTACGCGCGTAGAGTAGCGGTCAATTGTTACCTGCCTCACAGGAGAGGGATCAAAGATGACCACCATTACCAAGGACCCACCCGCCGCAGCGCATAAGATGCCGCAGCGTTCAAACCGCGGCCGTCGCAGGGCCAAACTGCGTGACGTCAGGATCGCACTGCTGTTCATCCTCCCGGCGATGATCGGCCTCGTTGCCTTTTGTCTGGTCCCGACCATCCGCGGCGTCTACCTGAGCTTCACCGAGTACAGCATCCTCGGCGAGCCCAAATGGGTCGGGGTCGACAACTACACGGCGATCTTCAAGGATGAGCTCTTCTGGAACGCGATGGCCGTGACCATCCAGTACGTCGCAATCAACATCGTCTTCCAGATAGTCATCGCCCTCGGCCTGGCGCTGCTGATGCACCGCGTGGCCAAGTCCGCGTTCGTCCGCGGCGCACTGCTGCTGCCCTTCCTGGTGGCCAACGTGATCGTCGCCCTGCTGTGGTTCTGGATGCTCGACTACCAGATCGGCATCGTCAACGAAATCATCAGCTGGCTGGGCCTGCCCCGCGTCGCCTTCTTCGGCAGCGAGCAATGGGCCATCCCCACCATCGCGTTCGTCAACGTCTGGCGCCACATGGGCTACACCGCCCTGCTGATCTTCGCCGGCCTCCAGGCCATCCCCCACCATGTCTACGAAGTGGCCTCCCTGGACGGCGCCTCGCCCACCAGGACGTTCTGGAGCATCACCATGCCGCTCCTGCGCCCGGTCCTGGCACTGGTCCTGGTGGTCACCGTCATCGGATCGTTCCAGGTCTTCGACACCGTCGCGGTCACCACCGGCGGCGGCCCGGTCAACGCCACCCGCGTCATCCAGATGTACATCTACCAAAAAGCCTTCGGCGAATCGGACTTCGGCTACGCCTCCGCCCTGTCCGTCATTCTCTTCGTGATCCTCGCACTCGTGGCCTTCATCCAGATGAAGTTCCTCAAAGGCAACGAATCGGACCTGGACTAAGGAACACCAGCCATGACCACTCAAACACTCACCACCCGCAAAGCCCTCGACTGGCGCCGCGTCGGCGCTTGGGCCCTCATCGCCCTGGCGCTCATCGTCACCATCTTCCCGTTCCTCTGGATGCTCCGGACGGCCCTCTCCAGCAACCACTCCTTGGCCTCCAACTCCGGGAACCTTTTGCCGGCGGACTTCTCCTGGGGCGCGTTCAAGCGTGTCTTTGGAATGCAGACCACAGAGGAGGCCATCGCCGAAGGAGGTTCCGGGGCAGTCATCGACTTCTGGCTGTACCTGCGCAACTCGATACTCTTTTCCACTGTGA
Source organism: Arthrobacter sp. 05T444 (assembly GCF_056395905.1). Taxonomy (NCBI): domain Bacteria; kingdom Bacillati; phylum Actinomycetota; class Actinomycetes; order Micrococcales; family Micrococcaceae; genus Arthrobacter; species Arthrobacter sp. 05T444. Next base: position 54,502 of record NZ_JBFTKK010000022.1, on the reverse strand, counting down.
CAACCGCAGCCCAGGTCTTTTTCAGCGCACTTGCCGCCTACGCCTTCGCCCGGCTCCGCTGGCCCGGGCGTGACAAGGTCTTCTCCGTGTTCCTGGCCACCATGATGATTCCGGGGATCTTCACCGCGCTGCCCAACTTCCTCATGATCAAGAACCTGGGACTGCTGAACACGTTCGCCGGCCTGACGCTGCCCTTCCTGTTCATGTCCGCGTTCGCCATCTTCTTCCTGCGGCAGTTCTTCCTCAGCATGTCCCGCGAAGTGGAGGAGGCAGCCATGCTCGACGGGGCCAAGAGCCTGCGTATCTTCTTCCAGATCGTCCTGCCCAACGCCGCCGCACCCATGGCCACCCTCGCGCTGCTGACGTTCATCGGCCAATGGAACGAATACTTCTGGCCACTGCTGGTCGGCAACGACGAGAGCATCCGCGTCCTCACCGTGGGCCTCAGCGTCTTCAAGTCCCAGTCCCCCCAGGGCGCCCCGGACTGGTCCGGACTCATGGCCGCCACCATCGTTGCGGCAGTGCCCATCCTCATCCTGTTCCTCGCCTTCGGCAAAAAGGTGGTCAACTCCATCGGATTCTCCGGCATCAAATAGACCGCCAATCCAACCGCTCACCCCCACCAAAGTCCACTCCGGGCAACCTCATGCCCTCTTCGAAAGGTCCATCATGAAAAAAACCCTAGGCGCCGTCGCTGCCGCCGCAGCCATCGCCATCTCCCTCTCCGCCTGCAGCGGCGGATCCACCTCCACCGAGGCCAAGGGCGAAATCAACTATTGGCTGTGGGATGCCAATCAATTGCCCGCTTACCAGCAGTGCGCGGCGGATTTCACCAAGGCCAACCCGGACATCAAGGTCAAGATCACCCAGCGCGGCTGGGGTGACTACTGGACCACCCTGACCAACGGATTCGTCGCCGGAAACGCCCCGGACGTCTTCGCCGACCACCTGTCCAAGTACCCGGAGTTTGCCTCCAAGAAGCAGCTGCTGGCCCTCGACGACGCCGTGGCCAAGGACCACGTCGATCTCTCGATCTACAACAAGGGCCTGGCCGATCTCTGGGTGGGCCAGGACGGCAAGCGCTACGGCCTTCCCAAGGACTGGGACACCGTGGGCCTCTTCTACAACAAGGCCATGACCGACGCCGCCGGCATCACGGCCGAGCAGATGGCCAAGCTGGATTGGAACCCCAAGGATGGTGGCAGCTACGAGAAGACCATCGCCCACCTGACCGTTGACAAGAACGGTAAACGCGGAGACGAAGCCGGCTTCGATAAGAACAATGTGGCCGTCTACGGCCTGGGTTTGGAGTCCTCGGGCTCGGGCCAGGGCCAGACCCAGTGGAGCTTCCTGACGGCCACCACCGGCTGGACCCACACGGACAAGAACCCCTGGGGCACCAAGTTCAACTACGACGACCCTAAGTTCCAGGACACCATCGCCTGGTGGGCCGGGCTGGCGGACAAGGGCTACATGCCCAAACTTGAAACAACGGTAGGCGCCAGCATGCAGGACAACTTTGGCGCCGGCAAGGCCGCCATCAACAGCCAGGGCGACTGGACGACCGGCCAGTACACCGGCTACAAGGGCATCCAGACCGGCATCGCACCCACCCCGACGGGACCGGACGGCAAGCGCGCGTCCATGTTCAACGGCCTGGCCGACTCCATCTGGGCCGGCACCAAGAACCCCGCAGGAGCCACCAAGTGGGTCGAATACCTCGCCTCCTCAGCCTGCCAGGACGTCGTCGCGTCCAAGGGAGTCGTCTTTCCCGCCATCAAGTCCTCCACCGCCAAGGCTGCCGCGGCTTTCAAAGCCAAGGGCGTCGACGTCACCGCCTTCACCCAACAGGTGGAGGATGAAACGACGTTCCTCTTCCCGATCGCGGACAAGGCTGCCAAAGTTGACGGCATCATGAATCCCGCCATGGACGCAGTGGTCTCCGGCAAGGCCCCGGCCAGTTCCCTCACCCAGGCCAACGAAAAGGTCAACGCCCTCTTCAAATAACCATTCGACGCCACGGAGGGGCGGGCCCTTTCGGTTCCGCCCCTCCGCCCGCGCGACGACGATCTACAGGACCATCATGTACACCGGTGCATCAAATGAAGACCTCCTCCACATTCGCGTCCAGAAACGCAGCCAACTAGAGGACCAACTGGACAAAGCCGTGAACATCCTCGCCGAGCGGGCCCCGCTCTGCGGCGGCAAAGGGATCCTCGTTGCCCGGCACTCCCCCCGGGACTTCACGGTCCAGCTCCACCCGGATATCCCGTACGGATCCATCCAGGAAAAGCAGGAATGGTAACCCGCGATGGGAACAGCTTCCCCTGGAAACCGTGACCAGGAACCACTCATCCCACGATGAATAGCAGCCGAAAACCACCTCAACCAACAGAGAACCCCGTGACCCCGGACCTGCACGTGAGCGGTCCCGACAGGATGAACCTATGACTTACCCCGCTGCGGGAAACCGCTACGAGTCCATGCCCTACCGCCGTGTCGGACTCAGCGGCCTCAAACTTCCCGCCATCTCCCTGGGCCTGTGGCACAACTTCGGCGACGACAAGCGCTTCGATGAACAGCGCGCCATCCTCCGCCGCGCCTTCGACCTCGGCGTCACCCACTTCGACCTCGCCAACAACTACGGACCCCCGGACGGCTCGGCAGAGACCAACTTCGGCCGTCACTTCAAGGACGACTTCGCCCCGTACCGCGACGAACTCATCATCTCGACCAAGGCCGGCTACGACATGTGGCCGGGCCCCTACGGCAACTTCGGCTCCCGCAAATACCTGCTGGCCAGCCTCGACCAGTCGCTGGGCCGGATGGGCCTGGACTACGTGGACATCTTCTACAGCCACCGCCCGGACCCGGAAACCCCGATGGAAGAGACCATGGGCGCCCTGGACCAGGCCGTGCGCTCCGGCAAGGCGCTCTACGCCGGCATCTCGTCCTACACCCCGGAACAGACCCTCGAGGCGGCGCTGATCCTGAAAGAACTGGGCACCCCGCTGCTGATCCACCAGCCCAGCTACTCCATGCTGAACCGCTGGACCGAGAACGGCGCCCCCAACCTGTACGAGGCGCTGGACCAGGTTGGTGCCGGCTCCATTGCGTTCTCCCCGCTAGCGCAGGGAATGCTGACGGACCGCTACCTGAACGGCATCCCGGCCGATTCGCGCGCGGCCAAGGAACGGTTCCTGTCCGAATCCGCGCTGACCGAGGACAAACTGAACCGCGTCCGAGGGCTCAACGCGATCGCCGCCGGCCGCGGGCAATCACTGGCGCAGATGGCCATCGCCTGGATCCTCCGCGACCAGCCCAAGGGCTCGCCCGTCACGTCCGCGCTGGTGGGTGCTTCCAGCGTCCAGCAGCTCGAGGACACGCTGTCCGCCATCAACAACCTGGCGTTCACGCAGGAGGAGTTGACGGCGATCGACGAGTTCGCCGTCGAATCCGATATCAACCCCCGGGCGGAGAAGAGTTCCGCTGTCGGCAGGTGGAGCTAAAGTGTCCGGCTGGGACCTGACCCGTGGCCTCGGCACCCGCCTCACCATCATCAGTGCCGGCCGGCATCGCCCCTACCCCGGAAGGCCCCGAGGGCAAGCGTTCAACGGACTTGCCAACTCGATCTGGGCCCGCACCAAGAACCCGGCTGCTTCCGCCAAGTGGGTCGAGTACCTCGCCCCGGCTGGCTGCCAGGACGTCGAAGCCTCCAAGGGCGTAGTTTTCCCACGAAGCACGCCCCAGCACCTTGATTGAGGCCAACGAGAGGTCAACGCCCTCTTCAAGTAGGCCACCAGCTCTATTGCTTGCGTGCCGCGGGCGTCTAATTCCCCCGCAGTACTCGTCCCCCCCTACTCCCACACAGAAGGACAGCATTCATGAATCCCCTCCACCTCCGTTCCGCCGGAACCAGCCTAGTGATCAGCTTCGACAGCGGGGAAGCTGAGGTCATCCACTGGGGCGCGGACCTTGGCAGCACGCTGCCGGACCTCGCCATCCTCACGGCGGCCATCCCGCCGTCGTCCGTCGACGCCACTGTACCGGCTGGCCTCCTGCCGCAGGCTTCAGCCGGCTGGCGGGGCCGTCCCGCCCTGCGCGGCCACCGCATCGCCGACGGCGTCTCCGGCTTGGACTTCTCAGCCCGCCTCCGCCTAGTGAGCGCCGATGCCGAGGGGACCTCCGCGGTGATCGTCCAGTCCGATCCCGACGCCGGCCTCACCGTTTCGTCCGCCCTGACCCTGCACGACGGCGGCCTGCTGGAGTTGCGCCACACCCTCACCAACGATGGCGCCACGCCTTATCAGCTCGACGAGCTGGCCACCGTCCTCCCTGTGGCGCCCGAAGCCGTCGAAATCCTTGATCTGACCGGGCGCTGGTGCCGGGAACGCCACCCGCAGCGCCGCCCCATCCAGCAGGGCACCTGGGTCCGCACGGGCCGGCACGGCCGCACCGGGCACGACTCCTCCCTACTCTTCGCCGCCGGAACCGCCGGTTTCGGGAACCGGCACGGGCAGGTCTGGGCCACTCATTTGGCCTGGAGTGGCAACCACGAGCAGTTCGCGGACAGCATCGGGGACGGCCGCACCATGATCGGCGGTTCGGAGCTCCTGGGCCCCGCCGAGGTCGTCCTTGAGCCGGGCGGCAGCTACACCACCCCCACCTTGTTCGCCGCTTACTCGGACCGCGGCCTGGACGGCATCAGCGAGGCGTTCTACAACTGGTTCCGGTCCCGCCCCCATCACGTTTTGCCCGCCGCAGCCACCGGCCTGCCCACCGGCAAGCCTCGTCCGGTCGTGCTGAACGTCTGGGAAGCGGTCTACTTCGACCACAACCTGGCCACCCTGATGGAACTGGCTGACTCCGCCGCGGAGCTTGGTGTTGAGCGTTTTGTTCTCGACGACGGCTGGTTCCGCGGACGCCGTGACGACCGCGCCGGCCTGGGCGACTGGTACGTCGACGAATCACTCTGGCCCGACGGCCTCACGCCACTGATCAACGCCGTTACCTCCCGCGGCATGGAGTTCGGCCTCTGGGTGGAACCGGAAATGGTCAACCTCGACTCCGATATTGTCCGTGCGCACCCCGAATGGATTGTTGGCCCGTCCGCCCAGAGCTACAAGGACGGCGGCCGCCTGCCACTTGAATGGCGGCAGCAGCACGTCATCGACCTCGTAAACCCGGAGGCGTGGCAGTACATCTACGACCGCATTGACGCCCTTCTGAGTGAAAACAACGTCAGCTACCTCAAATGGGACCAAAACCGCGACCTGCTCGAACACGGGCACGGCGGACGCTCCTCGGTCCACGAGCAGACCCTGGCCGCCTACCGTCTGTTCGACGAACTCCGCAAGGCCTATCCGGGCGTCGAAATTGAGAGCTGCTCCTCCGGCGGAGCACGCGTGGACCTAGGGATACTGGAACGCACAGACCGTATCTGGGGCTCGGACTGCAACGATGCGCTGGAACGCCAGACCATCCAGCGCTGGACCGGCGTGGTGGTTCCGCCGGAGCTGGTGGGCGGACACATTGGGCCCACAACCTCGCATACCACGGCGCGCACGCACGACCTGTCCTTCCGCGCCATCACCGCCCTGTTCGCCCACTTCGGCATGGAATGGGATGTCCGCAGCGTTCAGGGCGCCGAGCGGGAGGAGCTCAAACGCTTCATCGGCCTGTACAAGGAACACCGCGGCCTGATCCACAGTGGCCGGATGATCCGCGCCGACGTCGCTGATGACTCGCTCATGCTCCACGGCGTGGTGGCCGACGGCGGCGCAGACATGGGTGAAGGTTCGACGGCGGCGCTGTTCGCCCTGGTCAGCACACGCACCGCGTTCGCTGAACAGCCCGGCCGGATCTCCATCCCCGGTCTGGAGCCGGACCGGGAGTACCGGGTGGAGGCCGTCTTCCCGGCTCCGGGTGACGCCGACTATTCGCACACGTTCACGCAGGTCCAGCCCCCGGCCTGGATGGCGGACGGCGCAGTGGCCAGCGGGCGTTTCCTCGCCGAGGTGGGACTGCCCATGCCCGCCCTCAACCCCGAACACGCACTGCTGCTGAAATTCACCGCACTGTAGCAACGGGAAAGGTGCTGCCCCGCCGTTTCCGCCGCTCTCCGCACGTCGCGGGGCCCCGCCGACTAGGCTGGGCTTGACCTTCAAGAGCTGCAGTCAGGAGAACACATGGGGCGCCCGCTCCTCCCGCTGATATCCGTGGAGGCCCTCACCACAGCCGCCCTGGAACTGGTGGATGAGAGCGGCGATTTCAGCTTCCCGAAACTGGCGAAGAAGATCGGCGTCAGCCAATCCTCCATCTATAACCACGTCAGCGGCAGGGACGAGATCCTGGAGCTCCTGCGCCACCGGATCATCACCGAGGAGCCGTATCCGCCGGTGGACCACAGCGACTGGGAGGCTGCCCTCCGGGTCCTGATCCGTACCTACCGGGACGCGTTCGTCCGCCACCCCCGGCTGGCCCCGCTGTTGGTCCTTCAGACGATCACGGATCCGGATGTCATCGGCCTCTACGAGGACCTCGCGCTGGCCCTGGAGAGTGCGGGGTTCCGGGGACGGGACGTGGTGGCGGCCATCTCCACGATCGACAGTTTTGCCTTGGGCGCAGCCCTGGACCTGGCGGCTCCGGAAGTTGTCTGGGACCCGCCGGCGGAGGGCTATCCCACACTCAAGCGCGCGCTCGGCAACGCAGGACCATTGGAGGAACGGGGCGGGCACGCCTTCGACTTCGGCCTGGATGTAATTATCGGCGGGCTCCGGGCCAGGCTGGCTGCCTGACGCCGCCTTGGCGGCGCCGTACAGGACGAAGCGTCAGTCCCCGGCGGTTTTCGCGGCCTTGGCAGCGGCCTTGGCAGCCTGCTTGCTGGCGCGCACCTTGCTCAGCGACTCCGGATCCACAATGTCGGCAACAGACAGGAACGCATCCTTCTGGCCGTAGTGGCCGGCGGCCTCGCGCCAGCCTTCCGCCTGGAGTCCGCACTGCTTGCCAAGGAGCGCAAGGAAGATCTTGGCCTTTTGCTCGCCGAATCCGGGCAAGGCTTTGAGCCGGCGCAGCACCTCCTGGCCGTCGGGGTCACCCTGCGTCCAGATGGTTGCGGCGTCCCCGTTCCAATCGCGGTGCACAGTCTCGGCGAGGGCCTGCACACGCCCGGCCATGGATCCCGGGAAGCGGTGCACTGCCGGCCGCTCCTTGAACATCTCCACGAAGCCCCGGGGGTCGTACCCGGCGATCGCAGCGGGCTCCATGGATCCGATGCGCGTCCGGATCTTTTCGGGACCGGCGAACGCCGACTCCATGGTCACCTGTTGGTCAAGCAGCATGCCGGTGAGCAGCGCAAACGCGTCATCGCTGAGCAATTTATCGGCAGCGGGGTCCCCTGTGATGTGCAGTTCCATGCGTCCTATCCTTGCACCCGCCCCGGTCAGCGTCATAGGGTGCGCCTGTGTTCAGGTTACGCGGCCGGGGAGCGGCCCTTTAGCCGTCCGTGCACCGTGGCCACACCCCATGCGGCCAGGAGCAAAGCGATGAGGAGCAGTCCGGCGTCGCCCAGGTCGATTTTTCCCAGCCAGGTGGTCAGCGGGTCATCGAGGCCAAAGGCAGCGTTGGAGAATCCGCCCAGCATGATGACGGAGACGAACAGGGCGGACACCGCCGAAATACCCGTGATCACGGCGTTGAATCCCAGTTTCCGCAACGGATTGTGGATGGCCGACCTGTACATGTGCATCATTGCGACGCCGTTCGTGGTGTCGCACAGCGTCATGGCGGCGGTGAACGCCAGCGGGAGCGCCAGGAGGGCCAGCGGGGAAACTCCGGCCAGGGATGCCGCCGTCGTCATGACCAGCAGTCCGATGGTGGTGGCAGTATCGAAGCCCAGCCCGAAAAGGAATCCGATCACGTAGATGTTCCGCGGCCGCTGGACACGGGACAAGGGTTTGGCCAGCAGCCGTGCAACGAACCCCTTCGCCTCGAGATCCTCGACCCGCACTTCCCCGCCACCCTGAACACTCCGGTAGGCCTGTGCGGCCCGCACAAACGCCGAACCGTTGAAAAGTCCCATGGCCAGCAGGAACAGCCCGGAGACGCCGCTGCCGACCAGCCCCAGCACCAGGTTCCCGGTGGTGCCATCCTCCATGAACTGGCCCACCATCGCTGCGCCGCCCACCACCAGGATGCCGGCCAGGATCACCACCGAGCTGTGGCCCAGGCTGAACGCGAACCCGACGCTCACCGGGTCCTTCCGCTGGGCCACGAACTTGCGCGTCGAATTGTCGATCGCGGCGATGTGGTCCCAGTCGTAACTGTGTTTGATGCCCGCCAGGTAGGCAGCGAGCACCAGGCTCAACGCCAGCGGCTGTCCCGCCGTCGCTGTTCCGGCGCCGAGGCTTCCCGCCCCAAGACTTCCGGCCCCCAGACTTCCGACCCCAAGACTTCCGACCCCAAGACTTCCGACAAGGAGAAGCACGACGGCGGCAAGGTGGAGTGCGGCCACCGCACCGAAGGTGATCATCAGCCTCGTCCGGACCGGCAGCCGCTCCCGCTCGCGGTAGAGCGCGGCGAACTGGGTCAGTGTGGTCATCAGTACTTCCTCAGGTTCAGGCGCGCCTGCCCGTACCAGCGTTTCCGCAGCAGCGCCGTGCAGTCACCCAGCAGCGTGGCGAGTTCCTCTGTGCTGTTGGACAGCGACCGCAGGACCAGGCCCACAGTTCCGCCAACGGACACCGTGAGGGACACCCCGGTGTAGGCGTCGTGGCCGGCCGTTAGGGCATGGAGTTCGTCGGCGAGCGCTTGGTCCACGCGGGCGTCCACCACCACGAGCGAACCCAGGTGGCTGTAGCCCTCCATGAACCCCATGCCGGTGACGTCGCTGCAGGGCGGCCGGATCAGCAGGTTGTCCAGCGCCAGAAGGTCGGTGCCTTGCGTGCCTGCGACGTGGATCTCGGTGCGCAGCCGCAGTTCCTCGTAGCGGAACGACGCCCCGTCCGGGGACCATCCCGGCGTGACCACCTCGGCCATCACCAGACTCGACGACGGCCGGACCGTAATGTGCGTATTCTGCCGGTAGCTGGCCTCCCGGTACGCAATGACCTGGTCAGGAGCGAGCTCCAGCTGCGCCCCCTCCCCCAGCCGGACGGTCATCCGCTGCTCGGCAAACGACCCCGGAGTCCGGTAAATCTTGGTGGCGGACTGGGTGGTCAGCAGCAGCTTCGCCCCATCGCCCACCTCTACGTTAATGACATAAAGATCAGCCCCAAGATAGGCGCCTCCAGGATTCACGAGCACATAACAAACCTGCCCCGACTCATCCAGATAGTGCGGCCGCAAAACCCGCAAGGCGCCCCGATGGTACTGATGCGAGGCCACGGACTTTCCCGCGCGCTGCTCGATGCGCAAGGCGAGCTCCCCCATGGCCGCTGATTGAGCCTGTCCAAATCCCCGGGTCTCGCTCCCCACCGGGCTCTCCGCTGATTGAGCCTGTCCAAATCCCCGGGCCTCGCTCCCCACCGGCTCGACCAGCGGGGCCGAACCACGCGCCGTCGCGCTCATTGCGCCAGGTCGAGCATCAGGACGTCCCTGCGGACCCATTCGATGACGGCGTCCAGCCCTTCATCCGTTTTCAGGTTGGTGAAGCAGAACGGCTTGGCACCTCTGAACTCGCGAGAGTCCCGCTCCATGACAGTGAGGTCGGCGCCGACGTGCGGGGCGAGGTCGGTTTTGTTGATGATGAAGAGGTCGGACTTGATCATGCCCTGCCCGGCCTTGCGGGGGATCTTTTCGCCCTGCGCCACGTCGATGATGTAGATCGAGAAGTCCACCAGTTCGGGGCTGAACGTGGCGGAAAGGTTGTCGCCGCCGGACTCGACGAAGATGACCTGGAGGTCCGGGTGGCGCTTTTTGAGCTCCTCGATGGCTGCGGTGTTCATGGAGGTGTCTTCGCGGATGGCGGTGTGCGGGCAGCCGCCGGTTTCGACTCCGATGATCCGGTCCTCCGGAAGGATTCCGTTGGCGGCCAGGATCTTGGCGTCCTCGATGGTGTAGATGTCGTTGGTGATCGCGGCCATGGAAATTTCGCGACTCATGTGGCGGGTGAGACGCTCCACCAGCTGGGTCTTGCCGGCGCCAACCGGGCCGCCGATGCCGATCTTGATGGGTTCAGACATTGTGTCCTCCTACTAGCTCATGAACATGCGGGCACGTTGGCGCTCGTGCCGCATCTGCGAAATTTCCAGCCCGGGGCTGACTGCCCCAAAGTCGTCCGGCGAAAGGTGGCTGACGTGCCCGACGGCGGCAGCGACGCCGTCGGACGCTTTCCGCAGCAGCCGTTGGCCGGCGTTCTGCCCGAGCGGAATGGCTCGCACCGCATTCTGGGTCAGCGAGGTGACCGCGGCGAACAGGTAGGCGGCGAGCGCTTCGGGAAGCGGGACGCCCAGGGAACGGGCGACGACGGCGAACGCCAGCGGCTGATGGCCGGCGGCCCGGCCTGCGGTCACCAGCTCCCGGTACGCCACGAGCTCGGGAGACGGAAAGACTTCGGAGCCGATCTCCAGCAGCCGGGTGCCCATCTTGATGCTGGCCTCGCGCAGCTGCCGCGGCAGGAGCTGAGCCGTGAGCAGGGAATCCAGCTCCTCAACCGAGCCGCCCTCATAAAGGAACCGGATGGCCAGCCCGTCAGAGTACGTCAGCTGCTGCCCGATGAACGCTGACAACCACACCCCGAAAGTCTCCTCGTCATGCACCAGCCCGCGCTCAATATAGGTCTCAAAGCCAAGAGAGTGCGCAAACGCCCCAGTGGGCAACGCGGAGTCTGTGAGCTGCTGCAGGGCGAGCTGATAGCCCCCGCTGATTGCGCCTGGGGCCACGACCGCAGGGTTCCCTGGCCGGGCTTGCGGGGTTAGGGAGCGGTTGGGGAGCGAAACCTGGTCTCGACAAGCTCGACCGGCGGAGCCCGCTCGACCGGCGGAGTCCGCTCGACCGGCGGACTCGATCTCAGTGCGAGTGTTCGGCATGGCGGAAGGGTACGGGCATGACGCGTTCCTGGCGGTCGTAGGGGACTCCGACGTGTTTGAGGTAGTCCTCCACGGTGTGGTCGTACTGGCACACCATGACCTCGGCCGCATACTCGGAGGCCGCGTCGAAGAACTGCGCCTGCAGGTGCCGGTTGCCAAGGGAGTGCGCCACGACGCCCATTTCGTGGACGGTCCGTGGCGCGATCACCAGTACATCGGTGGGGAGCACTGACACCACGATCATGTTGGATTCGGCTACGAAGAGGACGTCCCCGTCGCGGAGGTCCGCAGAACCCGCGGGAAGCCGGATGCCCAGTTCCTTGCCGTGGTCGGTGATGACGCGCTGGATGCGCTTGACCAGCTGGGCGCTGGGCAGCACCACCTTCTCCGTGTGCAGCCCGAAGTACGGATCCGTACCCGGGGCCTGGTCGTGCAGGTTGCCCAGGATCTTCTCGATGATCATGTCGTTCTCCGTAGTGCTTTGACAGCGGTAGTGCTTTGACAGCGGTAGTGCTTTGAACCGGTAGCGCCTAGAAGAGGAAGTAGCGCTGGGCCATCGGCAACACATCCGAAGGTTCGCACGTGACGTCCTCGCCGTCGACTTTCACCTTGTACGTCTCGGGATCCACCTCGATGTCCGGGGTCGCATCGTTGTACTTGAGGTCGGCCTTGGTGAGCGAACGGATCCCCGAGACAGGCCGGATGACCTTCTCCAGTCCGAGCTCCTGCGGCACACCGGCGTCGATGGCGGCCTGGGACAAGAACGTGATGGAGGACTGCTGCAGCGCCTTGCCGAAGGTGGCGAACATGGGCCGCATCGTGCGCGGCTGCGGGGTGGGGATGGAGGCGTTGGCGTCGCCCATCAGCGCGTAGGCGATCTGCCCGCCCTTGAGCACGAGCTCCGGCTTCACGCCGAAGAACGCCGGATCCCAGAGCACCAGGTCCGCGAACTTGCCCTCCTCCACCGAGCCGATGGAGTCCGCCATGCCCTGGGCGATCGCCGCGTTAATGGTGTACTTCGCCACGTAGCGCTTGAGCCGGAAGTTGTCGCTTTCTGCGGATCCGTGCGTGCCGCCGGCGGGGTCCCTCAGCACTCCGCGCTGCTTCTTCATCTTGTCCGCCACCTGCCAGGTGCGGGTGATCACCTCACCCACACGGCCCATGGCCTGGGAGTCGGAGGAGGTTATGGCGAAGATCCCCATGTCCTGCAGGACGTCCTCGGCGGCGATGGTTTCGGCGCGGATGCGGGAATCCGCGAACGCCACGTCTTCCGGGATGTCCGGGTTGAGGTGGTGGCACACCATGAGCATGTCCAGGTGCTCTTCGATGGTGTTCCGGGTGTACGGCAGCGTGGGGTTGGTGGAGGCGGGCAGGACGTTGGGCAGGCCGGCGATCTTGATGATGTCGGGGGCGTGGCCGCCGCCGGCGCCCTCGGTGTGGAAAGTGTGGATGACGCGGCCGTCGATGGCCCGGATGGTGTCCTCCACGAAGCCGCACTCATTGAGGGTGTCGGTGTGGATCGCCACCTGGACGTCGTAGTCGTCCGCAACTTTCAGGGAGGTGTCGATCGAGGAGGTGGTGGAGCCCCAGTCCTCGTGGACCTTCAGGCCGATGGCCCCGGCACGGATCTGTTCGGCCAGCGGTTCGACCGCCGATGCGTGCCCCTTGCCCAAGAGGCCGATGTTGATGGGGAGGCCCTCGGCCGCCTGCAGCATCCTCTGAATGTGCCATTTGCCGGGCGTCACGGTGGTGGCCTTGGTGCCTTCCGCCGGGCCGGTGCCGCCACCCACCATGGTGGTCACGCCGCTGCACAGCGCCGTGGGGACCTGGTCCGCGGAGATGAAGTGGATATGCGTGTCTACTCCGCCGGCGGTGAGGATCTTGCGCTCCCCCGCGATGATCTCCGTACTGGCGCCGATCACGATGTCCACGCCGTCGGCGATCTGCGGGTTCCCGGCCTTGCCGATCCTGAAGATATGCCCGTCCTTGAGAGCGACGTCCGCCTTGTAGATGCCGGTGTAATCCAGCACCACCACGTTGGTGATCACGGTGTCCGGGACGTCCTCATCCCGCACCACCTGGCCGTTCTGGCCCATGCCGTCGCGGATCACCTTGCCGCCGCCGAACACCACTTCCTCGCCGTAGCTGGTGAGGTCCTTCTCGATCTCGAGGAAGAGCTCGGTGTCGGCCAGGCGGATGGCGTCGCCCGTCGTCGGGCCGTACAGGTCCGCATACTGCTTGCGGGACATCTCGAAACTCACTGTGCTCCCCCAGCCGTTGACTGTGCCGGCCCTAGGCTTCCGTTGACCGCGTTACTCAGCCCGAACACCTCGCGGCTGCCGGCAAGCTCGATCAGCCTGACTGTCTTGCTGTCGCCGGGCTCGAACCGTGCCGCGGTCCCGGCCGGGATGTCGAGCCGGCGCCCGTAGGCTGCCTGGCGGTCAAACTCCAGGGCGCTGTTGGCTTCGGCAAAGTGGTAGTGCGAGCCCACCTGCACAGGGCGGTCACCCGTATTAACAACCGCGACGTCGACCGCCTCGCGTCCCGCATTGACGGTGAGCGGTTCTCTCCGCAGGACATACTCTCCCGGAATCATGGGGCTCCCTATCGGATGGGATCGTGGACTGTGACGAGCTTGGTGCCGTCCGGAAACGTGGCTTCGATCTGGACGTCGTGGATCATCTCCGGCACGCCCTCCATGACGTCGTCGCGGCCCAGCAGCGTGGTGCCGTAACTCATGAGCTCGGCCACGGTGCGCCCGTCCCGCGCCCCTTCGATCAGTTCATAGCTGATGATGGCGACCGCCTCGGGGAAGTTCAGCTTGAGTCCGCGCGACTGGCGGCGACGCGCGAGGTCGGCGGCGACCACGATCATGAGCTTCTCCTGCTCGCGGGGCAACAGGTGCATTACGGAATCCCTTCTACGACGGGCACCACCGCGGCGCGCCCCGGCAAATGCTCCCCAGTAACTGTGCCTACACGACAGCGCCTGCACAACACTGCCTGAGCAACCGTGAACCTAAGCAACAATGAACCTAAGCAACAATGCACCCGTGCGGCGGTGCGTGACCAGCGTAAGCCGTGGACATTTCCGCGAGATTTCCGATTCCGGTTTCGCGGCGGGTCCAGTCACCGGGCCGCAGGCGCGGGCTGTCCGGCACCTCCCCTAGGGTGCCGAGGCGCGGATCCTCAGCTCGAACCCGGCTTCAATGTGGACACCCCTATCCGCTGTCTCCGTCCCTTCGATCCGGTCGATCAGCAGCCCGACCGAGCGCTCGGCGATCTCCTCCATGCCCGGTGACACCGTGGTGAGAGACGGCGACGCGAACCGGGCCTCATCAATGTCGTCGAAGCCGGCCACGGCGACGTCCTGCGGCACCTTCACACCGCGGACGAGGAGCTCATGCATGGCGCCCAGCGCCAACGCGTCGTTCAGGCCGAAGACGGCGTCGAACCCTATTTCGCTGTCCAGCAGCTCGCCCACCGCCGCCGCGCCGGCGTCGCGGCGCCACTCGGACTGCACTACCAGGGCGGGATCAAAGTCCACCCCGGCGGCGGCGAGCGCCGCCCGGTAGCCGGTCAGGCGCAGGCCGGGGCTTCCGGTGTGGTCCTCCACTGCCGCTCCGATCACTGCTATCCGACGGCGGCCTCCCGCCAGCAGGTGGGCGGTGATTGCCTGGGCAGCCCCCACGTTTTTCATCGTGACAAGGTCGAACCGGGCGTCGTCGATGTGCTCGCCGAGCATCACGAGTGGCTTGCTTCCGCGCCGGCCAGCCACCGTGTCCGGCTCCAGCGCCAGCGGAGTGAACAGCAGTCCGTCCGTCAGCTGCCGGAAGGGCCCCTGCAGGGCGCTGAGCTCATTGGCCTCGAGAGCGGCCGACTGCTCAATCAGCACGCGATAGCCCCGGGCGGAGGCCACGGTCATGAGACGCGAGGCGAGCTCCGCGTAGTACGGCGCTGAAAGGTCGGACAGAACCAGGCCAAGCATGCGCGATTTTCCTGACCGGAGGCTCCGGGCCGTCAGGTTGGCCTCATAGCCAAGCTCGGCGATGGCATCCAGCACCTTCTGCCTGGTTGCGGGCCTGATGAACTCATAGTCATTAAGGACGTTGGACACCGTCTTCAGGGAAACCCCCGCTGCACGTGCAACATCATTCATGGTCACAGCCATCCAAGGCTCCTTCTCACGGCGATACGTCTGGATACATCGTTGCAGAAAGTCCGGCGGACCGCCCCGCCCGCAGGTATTTCCCAAGGTGGGGGGCCCACCCTGTTTCAAGGTCTCCAAGCTCTGTGGCCGGGCAACGGCGCCTGGCCACAGGGTTTCGTGGTGGGACTCCTCGTCGCGGAGGAATGTTGAGGAAGAGGGGCAGACGTGTCGCAAAGTCTTGAGGGGCCCGTCGGGGGCCGGACTGCCCCGGACGGGCGGCTGTTTGCCTTGGTTGCCTCGCATCGCGGAACGGGGTTGGATTTCCTGGCACGGCTGGGCTCCGGCCCGCGGCGGATCACCCCTGCAGCTGTTGTGGAACCCGCCCACGTAGCGGGGGCTGTAGTGCTGTCCACCTGCAACCGCTTCGAGGTCTATTTCGAGATTTCGTCCGGCACGGAGCCGTCTGCTGCACGCCGGCGCGTGCAGTCAGCGATCAGCCGCTGCTCCGGCATCCCCGAAGAAGAGCTGGCGCAGTCCTTGGATTTCCTGGCCGGCGCGGCACTGACCGAGCATCTTTTTTCGGTAGGAGCGGGCCTGGACTCTGCGGTGGTGGGCGAACGCGAAATCGCGGGCCAACTGCGCCGGGCACTCACGTCCGCCCAGGAATCGGAATCTGCCAGCGGCGCCCTCATCCGTCTCTTCCAGGCCGCTTCCCGGGCCGCGCGCGACGTCGGGGCCCTGACAACGCTGGGAGACGCCGGGCGCTCGATGGTTTCCGTGGCCTTGGACCTGGCCACCGCAAGGCTGGCAAAAAGCTGCCCATCCGGCCTGTCGGTGGTTGTCATCGGCACGGGGGCCTACGCCGGGACCACCCTGGCGCTGCTGGCGGCCGGAAAATGCGCCAAAGTGTCTGTGTTCTCCTGGTCCGGACGCGCTGAGGCCTTTGCCGCGCCCCGCGGCGCTGCGGCACTGACACGGTCCCAACTGACAGCCGCGCTGCAGGGCGCGGACGTGGTTATCGGCTGCAGCGGGCGCGGAACCCGCCTGGGCACCGAGGATTTCAGGCTCTTCCGGCAGGGCACGAACGAGCGTCTCGTCGTCGTCGATCTTGCCCTTAACCGGGACTTTGAACCGGCCACCGGCGAGCTGCCCGGAATCGAGCTGATCACGCTCGATGAGGTGCGGCTTGCCGCACCGCGCGAACACTCGGACGGTGTCCGGCGGGCAGCGGAGCTGGTCCGGCAGGCTGCGCTGAGGTACGAGGAGGAGCGGCAGGCGCGGGTGATGGATCCGGCCATCGTGGCCCTGCGCGGACACATGCAGCAGGTGCTGGCCAGCGAAATGGCTCGGGTGAAGAACCAGCATGGCTGCACTGCCACCGCCGAGGCCGTGGAGTTCGCGCTGCGGCGGGTGGTCCGGCAGCTCCTGCACGTGCCCACGGCCAGGGCGCGTGAACTCGCCGCCGCGGGCCGGCAGGACGACTACACTGCCGCCCTCGAGGCCCTCTACGGACTGAAAGTGGAACCCGATGATGCGGACCGGCAGGAGCCGGTCCGCATCATGCCGGCGGCGGGTTAGTTCAGGACTCCACAGCCAAGCGGATCATTGACCAGGACACCGCCGGCACGACAGCGGTGAGGCGGCCGTCGTCGAGCTTTGCACTGACGTTCTCCCCCGGCAGCACGGACGTGGAGTCGTCCGCAGTGGCGTGCCAGTACGGTCCTTATTGTCGTAGGTGACCGCCTCGATGAGGCGCACGTTGCCCAGCCCGGCCACCGAGGCGTCGAGGGTCAGGTCCTCGGCCGACGAACGGTTGACGGCGAAAACCACCGCTTCGCCGGCCTTGGCGTCAAAGGTCGCCACAGCGGAGAGCGCGGCGAAGTCCGCCGTCTTGCCGCCGCTCAACAGTGGGGATTCGACGGCGAGCTGCAGTACCGTGCCTGCGGCATGCCGCGAGGTCAGGGCGAACGGGTGGAATATGGTCTGCTTCCAGGCGCGGCCGCCGGGCTCGGTCATGATCGGGGCGATGTCCTCACTTCTGATGCATTCGTTTTACAACGTTATAGAAACCAGTTTTGGGGTTGCTTGACCGCGCGTCAAGAGCCCGGACGGAAATGGCAAACTAATCCACTCTGGCAGCCGCTCCCTGCCGGGATTAGCTTTTAATCAGCTTTCGAACAGGTCCGGCAGCGAGAGGAAGTTCGATGAACCTCGGGCTAGCGACACCCCACAGCGCGTCCCGCGCGGCGGGCATCCTCGGCGTGGCGGCCGTCGTCGCAACCGTTGCGTGCGGCTGCACCGGGCCCGGGCCAAATCCGGCGCCGCCGTCGTCCACGCAGTCTTCAGGCGCCCCCTCAGGCAGCGCATCTGAGAGCGCTTCGGGGAGCGCTTCGGGAGGCGCTTCGGGAGGCGCTGTTGCAGGCGGGCCGTCGGCCAGTTCAACGCCGGTCAGTTCGACCCCGGGCAGTTCGACGACGGGCAGTTCGACGACGGGCAGTTCAACGCCGGGTAAGGGTGGCACCGGCCAGGCAACCGCACAAGGGGCGGCCGACATTCCCACGATCGTCAGCAACATCCAGCCTTCCGTGGTGACAGTCTTCACCGACGGCGGACTGGGAAGCGGCGTGGTGTATTCGCAGGAGGGTCTGATACTCACCAACGAGCACGTGGTGAGAGGCAACAGCACAGTGGAAGTGGGCTTCGCCGATGGCCAGCGCGTGGCCGGAAACGTACGGGCAACTGACGCGATCTCGGATCTAGCACTGGTGGAGGCAAAGCGGACAGGCCTCCCCGCCGCCAAGTTCCAGTCAGAACTGCCCCGGATCGGCGAGCTGGCAGTGGTTATTGGCTCGCCGCTGGGATTCGAAAACACGGCGACGGCGGGGATCATCTCGGGCCTCCACCGGGAGATTCCGGGATCGGCGTCAAGCAGCCAGTCCCTCGTGGACCTGATCCAGACCGATGCCGCGATTAGCCCCGGCAACTCCGGCGGCGCCGTGGTGAACAGCAGGAGCGAGGTGGTCGGCATCAGCGAGGCGTACATTCCGCCGTCGTCCGGGGCGGTGGCGCTTGGCTTCGCAATCCCGGCCGCCACCGTGGTGAAGGTGGCAGACCAACTCCGGGAGGACGGCACCGCCGATCACTCCTTCATTGGCCTGGGGCTGGGGGACATCACCCAGCAGATCGCCGACCGGCTGGGCCTGCCGGACACCCGGGGCGCGCTGGCGCTCTCGGTCCAGGAGGGTGGGCCGGCAGCCAAGGCTGGCATCCGCCCGGGTGACGTGCTCGTCAGGCTCGACGGCGACCAGCTCGCGTCTCCCGAGGACCTGCTCGCCGCACTGAGGAGCAAGAGTCCAGGGCAGACCGTGACGGTTGAATTCCGCCGGGGGTCGGACAGGCAGGAGGTCAAAGTTCAGCTTGTTGCGCGCCCGGCCCCGTAAGGCCGGGCACGCAATCAGGCTGCAGGAGGGGCTAGAGTCCGCCGGCGAGTTTGTAGTAGGCGGCGTTCCAGGCGAGTTCCTTCTTGAACTGTTTGATGGTGGTGCCGTCGTCGATGGTCAGCAGCTCGGTTTGGGCTATTTCGGCGAAGTCCTCGAAGACGTCCATGCCGACGGCGGTGGAGAGGACCGTGTGGTGCGCCGCGCCGGCGGTCAGCCACGCGGCGGCGGAGGTGGCGAAGTCCGGCTTCGGTGACCAGAGGGCGCGGGCGACGGGCAGGTTGGGCAGCGGCTCGTCGAGGTCCACGACGTCGACGGCGTTCGCCACGAGGCGGAAACGGTCGCGCATGTCGGAGAGGGCCACGACGACGCCGGGGCCGGCGTCGGTGTCGAAGACCATGCGGACGGGGTCTTCCTTGCCGCCGATGCCGAGCGGGTGGATCTCCACGCGCGGCTTCGTGGCGGTCAGGGAGGGGCAGACCTCGAGCATGTGCGCGCCGAGAATCTTCTCCTGGCCAGGGGTGAGGTGGTAGGTGTAGTCCTCCATGAGCGAGGCGCCGCCGGGCAGTCCCGCTCCCATGACCTTGGCGGCGCGGACCAGGATGGCGGTCTTCCAGTCGCCCTCGGCGCCGAAGCCGTAGCCGTCGGCCATGAGCCGCTGCACGGCCATGCCGGGCAGCTGGCGCAGTTCGCCGAGGTCCTCGAAGGAGGTGGTGAAAGCGGCGGAGCCGTTGGCCTCCAGGAAGGACCGCAGTCCCAGTTCAATGCGGGCGCTGTAGCGCAGGGACTCGTGGCGGGCGCCGCCGGCCTTTAGTTCCGGAACCACGTCATAACGGCGCTCGTACTCGGCGACCAGGGCGTCGACGTCGGCCTCTGCGGCGCCGTGTACGGCGTCGGCGAGCTCGTTGACGGACCACGTGTTGACCGAAACGCCGAAGCGCAGCTCGGCTTCGGTCTTGTCACCTTCGGTGACGGCGACGTTGCGCATGTTGTCACCGAAGCGGGTCAGCTTCAGGGTCCGGACGGCGGCCCAGCCGGCCGAAGCGCGCTGCCAGACCCCGACCTGGCGGGCGACCTCCGGGTTGGACACGTGCCCGACGACGGTTTTGCGCGGGATGCCGAGGCGGGACTGGATGTAGCCGAACTCGCGGTCGCCGTGCGCGGCCTGGTTCAGGTTCATGAAGTCGAAGTCAATGTCCGCCCACGGCAGTTCCACGTTGGCCTGGGTGTGCAGGTGCAGGAGGGGTTTGCGGAGCAGGTCCAGGCCCTGGATCCACATCTTGGCCGGGGAGAAGGTGTGCATCCACGCGGTCACGCCGATCACCGAATCATCAGAGTTCGCTTCGAGCGCTGTGCGGCGGATGGCATCCGAATCCGTCAGCACAGGCTTCCAGACCAGCTTGACCGGGACCTCGGAGGACTCGTTCAGCGCGGCGGCGATCTCCTGGGACTGGGCGGCGACCTGCTTCAGCACGTCTTCGCCGTAGAGGTGCTGGCTGCCGGTGAGGAACCAGACCTCGTAGGACTCGAGGGAGGTGGTGTTGGCGTCGGACATGTGTTTCTCCTGAAAAGTTGAGGGGCCTGGCGGCCAGGTTAAGGGGCCTAGCGGCCGTAGACGTTCTGGTAGCGGGCGTAGAGGGATTCGATCTGGCCCGGGTCGATGGGAAGCGGCTCGCCCAGCTGCCGTGAGATGTGGACCGTGCGGGCCACTTCCTCGCACATGACGGCGGCCTTGACCGCGGACCGGGCGTCCTTGCCGATGGTGAACGGGCCGTGGTTCTGCATCAGGACCGCGGGCGAATGGGAGGCCTGCAGGGTTTCGACGATGCCGCGGCCGATCGAGTCGTCGCCGATCAGCGCGAAGGGGCCCACCGGGATGGTGCCGCCGAATTCATCACCCATCATGGTCAGCACGCACGGGATGGATTCTCCCCGCGCCGCCCAGGCCGTGGCGTAGGTGGAGTGGGTGTGCACCACTCCCCCGACCTCCGGCATGTGCCGGTAGACGTAGGCGTGCGCAGCCGTGTCCGAGGACGGCGTGAGGGCAGGGTTCTCCCATTGCGCCGGTTCGCCGTTGGCGTCGGCAGACAGGCTGGTGACAGGAGTGCCGTACAGGTCCGTGACCACCATGAGCTCCGGGGTCAGGTCATCATAGGAGACCCCGGAGGGCTTGATGACCATGAGGTCATAGCCCGGGACGCGGCCGGAGACGTTGCCGGCGGTCCAGACCACCAGTTCGTAGCGGGTGAGTTCGGCGTGGAGTGCGCAGACCTCGGCCCGGACGCGGGCCAGGGTATCCAGCAGGGCGCTCACGCGGGGACTCCTTCGGTGAGGAGGGCCCGTGCCTGCATGGACTTGGCGTCGTTGCGCTGGCTGGCGGCCTTCCGCTGGAGGGCCTTGAGCCGGTGCATGACCTCGTTGGTTCCCCGGCCGAAGTAGTCGTGCAGAGTGCGGTACTCCCGGAAGAGTTCCTCGTAGGCCGCGACGTTCTCCGGAATGGGAGTGTAAACGCCTCCGGGTGCCGAGCCCATGGCCGCCGCGGCTGCCCGGATGTCCGCGTACTTGCCCGCGGCGACGGCCGCGTGGATGGCAGAGCCGAGGGCCGGGCCCTGGGCGGAGCCGATGGTGGAGAGCTGCAGCCCGGTGATGTCGGCGTAGATCTGCATCAAGAGTTTGTTCTTTAGCAGCCCGCCGGCCACGATGAATTCCTTCACCGGCACGCCCGAGTCGCGGAAGGCATCAACAATGGTGCGGGTGCCGAAGGCCGTGGCCTCCAGCAGCGCCCGGTAGAGGTCCTCCGGGCGGGTCGCCAGCGTCTGGCCCACCACCACACCGGACAGTTCGTGGTCCACGAGCACGGACCGGTTCCCCGAATGCCAGTCCAGGGCGATCAGGCCATGCTCGCCGATCGCCTGCTTGGAGGCCAGTTCGGTCAGGTATTCGTGGATGCCCAGATCCGCCGCCGCAGCAGCCTGGTGGTATTCCGGCGGGACGCCGTACTTGGTGAACCAGCCGAAGATGTCGCCCACACCGGACTGGCCGGCCTCGTAACCCCAGAGTCCTTCCACGATGCCGCCGTCCACCACCCCGCACATGCCGGGCACTTCGCGCAGCACGTCCCCGTTCATGACGTGGCACGTGGACGTGCCCATGATGGCCACGAGCTGGCCCGGCTCCACCGCTTTGGCGGCCGGTGCAGTGACGTGGGCATCCACATTGCCGACGGCCACCGCGATGCCCTCAGGCAGTCCGGTCCAGGCAGCGGCCTCGGCGGTGAGGAAGCCGGCGGCGTCGCCGAGGCGGCCGATGGTGTGCTCCAGCTTGGCGGACACGAAGTCCCTGAACTGCGGATTCAGGGCGGCCAGGAACTTCTCGGACGGGTAATTGCCGTCCTGGTAGATGCCCTTGTAGCCGGCCGTGCAGGCGTTGCGGACATAGTTGCCGCACAGCTGCCAGACGATCCAGTCCGCCGCCTCCACCCAGTGGTCCATCTCCGCGTACGCTTCCGGATCCTCTTCCAGCAGCTGCAGGCCCTTGGCGAACTCCCACTCGGACGAGATCAGCCCGCCGTAGCGCGGAAGCCATGTCTCGCCCAACTCCGCCGCCAGCGCATTGATGCGGTCCGCCTGGCCCTGTGCCGCATGGTGACGCCAGAGCTTGACGTAGGCGTGCGGCCGGTTCGCGAAGCCCGGCAGCTCGTTCAGCGGCGTGCCGTCAGCCTTAACCGGCACCATCGTGCACGCTGTAAAGTCCGTCGCGATCCCGACCACCGCGGACGGGTCTATTCCCGCATCCTCGATCGCCGCCGGCACAGCGTGCCGGAGCACATCCCGGTAATCGTTCGGCACCTGAAGCGCCCACTCCCCGGGAAGCCGGGTTACTGTTCCATCGGCTACGTCCGCCACGTCCGCCGGAAGCGCCTCCGTGACCACCGCGTGCGGGTAGTCGAACACGCCGCTGCCCAGCTCCTTACCGTCGCGAACCCGCACAACCACGGCACGGCCCGACAAGGTGCCGTAATCCACCCCGATCACATAGTTTTCGCTGCCGGCAGTGAAACCGGTGTCATCAACAGATTGCATGCTAAAACCTCCATCCGGGAGGTACTGGCCCCTGTGCCCGGTGTCGAAAACGTAAATGATTCTCTTAGATTGTGAACGCTAACATATCGCGCGTCAAGCATTGGCCGTGACCAATTTCCAGGTCCTGCGTTGCAAAAACAGCACAGGGGACCCCGCCGGCATGGCGGAGCCCCCTGTCCTGCTAAACGTCAGACGCTGCGATGCGGCGCGCTGAGACGCGGGGCCTTAACCCAGCTGGCTGTGCAGCCGGTCCAACTCCGATTTGGTTACGGGCAGGACGGTGCCGTGGCGCGGAGCCCGCGGCAGCTCGTAGTTGGTCGAGAGCTTCCAGTTGGGGTTCTCCAGGCTGGTGCTCTCCAGCGGGATGTAGCCGCGGCCGCCAAACTCATCCACGAACAGGTAGTACTTCTCCTCAGTGTTCGATTTGAAGACGGTCGGCCCTTCAACGCCGCCGGTCCCGGCGTTCTTGCCGATGCAGTTGGCCATCAGGGACCAGTTGCGCGGGTTCGTTTCGGGCAGATCGACGGCCAGCAGATCCGTGGACTTCTCCTGCATGATGTCGAGGCACCCGGAGACACGGGCCTCGTCCTTGGTGAAGCGGTAGTAGGTGTCGCCCTCCTTGATAACAGTGGAGTCGATGACGGAGTCACCCGGGTCGTTCCAGACTTTGGCCTCGCTGAAGGTCCGGAAGTCCCGCGTGGTGGAGTACATCATCTTGTTGTGGGTGCCGCCCGCGTGGCCCGGGTCGTTGTCGGCATAGATTTTGGAGGCCCAGTAGACGACGTAGGCTCCGATTTTCTCGTCGTAATGGGCTTCAGGCGCCCAGGTGTTTCCCGCGGTGTCCGGGGAGACTTTGACGTGCCGCTGCCCGGACCAGTTCACAAGGTCCGTTGACTCCCAGACTTCCAGGTACTGGCTGCCCTGGCGCTGGGAGGCGTCCCACGAGGTTCCACTGCCGATGGAGAGGTCCGTGGCGATCATGTAGAACTTGTCGCCTTCCGGCGAGCGGATGACGAACGGGTCGCGCAGGCCCTTTGTGCCAAGACTGGACTTCACCACCGGCTTTCCGCCATTGAGTTCGTCCCACTTCAGTGCGTCATTTCCCCGGCTGGCAGCCATGGAGATGTTCTCCCCGGCGATGTCGTTGCCGGTGAAGTACGCGAAGGCGTAGCCCTCTTTGGCCTCTGTCTTGGGCAGCGGAAGGACCGTGACACGGAACTTCTTCTTGGACTTCGCCTTGCCGAGAGTGACGGTTGCCTGCAGATCAACGCTTGCCGCCCGGCTGCCGTAGGCGGGCCGGTTGACTTCGCCGGTGGCAGTGATGTCGGCGTCGTGGTTCGACTTCCACTCCACCTTGGTTCCGAGCAACCCCGCCGCGGGTAGGGTGATGTTCCCGCGGATCGCGTCGGCATCCCACACGTTCAGTCCTGCGGCGGCCTCGCTGACTTTCTGGTCGTCGCTGATGTCTTCGGGCACCGTGACGGAGAACGACTTCGACGCCGATGCCGCGCCGGAGGTGGCCGTGGCGGTCAGGGTCACGTTGGCGTTGCCGGTTCCGTTGGCCGGGCGGGCCACAATTCCCTGGGGTGACACGGAGGCCGGATCGGAGGAGGTCCAAGTGTAAGCCGAGCCGTTGGGTCCGGCAGTGGGCAGCTTCAGGTCGGCCGTCACAGCACTGGTGTCTCCGAGCGACAGATTTTGCAGATCGAGGGCCACCCGCTGTTCCGGGGACACGTAGCCGAGCTCGCGTACTTCGGCTGCCGAGAGGGCACGGTTGTAGATGCGGAAGTCGCGGACCTGTCCCTTCAGGTACTTGTCTCCGGTGTAGACGGACCTGCCAAGGTAATTCGCCGTCGTCGTTCCTCCCCCGATGCTTCCCGGGGTGATGGTGACGCCGGTCTTGCGCGCAACTTCCGTACCGTCTTCGTAGAGAACGGCCGTTCCGCCGCTGAGGGTATAGGTAATGGTTTTCCACGCGCCGCGTGCCAGATCCCGGTTGGCGCTGGTGGTCTGCTCCGTTGACCAGTTGCCGCTGGCGATGGAGGTCCGGTAGGAGTTTCCGGTGGTGAAGAGGTAGCCGTTGCCTGCGCCGTTGGTGGTGTTGCCCAGCCCCCAAATGAAGTAGGGGGCAGCCTGGTCGGGCGCGATCTTCACGTCGGTGGAGACGGTGATGGAGTCGAGCCCGCGCATAACGTCGTTCGGCAGGCGGACATGGGCGTCCGTGCCGCCGAGCTGCAGCCCTTCGCTGCCCAGGCTGGTGGCATCGCCGCTGATCACGCCGTTGCGGCCATGTCCGGAGGTGTCTTCGGCGACGGAGCTGGCCGGTTCGGTCAGGTTGTATTTGAGGACGAGGCCGTCGTCAATGGCGGCTTGGGCGGGAGCGCCTGCGGCGAGGCCGCCAAGCACAAGGGCGGCCGCCGTGAGGACGGCCGGCCCTGTGCGGGCTCTGGGAATCATTAGGGGCATGAAGGATGCTTTCGTTAGGGCGGCCGCGAGGCCGCGGTTGACGGGATGGGAACTAATGCGGGCCAGGGCGGACCGGTTCAGGAGGTCAGCCTGATGATGAGCGCTTGCGCGCCGCTGACGAGAAGGTCCCGCAGGGCCGCCTCACCGACGCTTCGCTGGGCAAAGTCGATCCGTCCCGAACACGTCCTCAGCTGTGCTGGCATAGGCCTGGGCCAGCAAGGACATGTGGTGGCCGGTGAAATGGCCCCTGAGATTTCCGTTTGCTTCTCCGTCGAGGCCTTCCCCGCCGGCAGGCAAGGGGGTTACGCCGGCAATGGGCTGGAGGCCGGCGTTGGCCCGGAATACGTTGATGTAGCGCCGCTCGTCGTAGCCCCGGGCGAACTTGAGGATCAGCTCGCGCTTCCGGGCAAACACTCCGGGGCCGAGGGTGACATCGGACAGATTGAAGGGACGCACGGTAATGGCCGAGGCAAGGCCGTTGGCGGTCGCCATGGGCCCTTGCGCAGCGGCCGTCGTGGTTGCCGCTGCAAGCGATGGAAGCCACGGAAGCGCCGCCGCAGCCGCTCCGAGCCTGAGGACATTACGCCTGGATACGTGATTCGTCATTGGATCTCCGATACGTTGCCGCGCGGAGGAAATTGCCAGGTGGCCCGGGTGTCGTTTTTTTGAACGCTGCGGAGGGGCCGGGCCGGGCCGGCCGGCTGGCCGGCCCGGCCCCTCCTGGTTCAAGACCGGGTTACCCCTCTTATTTGCGTGAGCTGCCGTCAGCCAGGCGGATGAACGTGACGGAATTGGGCTCGAAGGTGTAGGTGAACTTCGGACCTGCACCGCTGAAAGTGCTGGCAGCAGGGGCTAGGGTCTGCCCGTCGGCAGTCTCGGTGAGTGTCGTCACCGCAGCAGTGGCTGCGATGTTGGCGGCGCCGGTCACGTTGATGTCTACCGGCGCTTTGTCGGTTGAAGTGTTGACGACCTTGACGATGGTGTCGCCCGACTTTTCATCCTTCGTGACCACCGAGTAGACGGGATCGGCGGTGGTGTTGTCCACCGTTCCCCACAGAACGTTGTCCAGGTAGAGTTTCGCGGTGCGCCCGGTGACTTCGATGCGGATGTCGTACTCGTGGCCGGTCTGGATCACGGTGTTCTTTTCAATGACAGTGGTCTTGGCACCGTTGACGGCCTTCTCGACGACGGACTTCGAGTTGTTCCAGCCGCCGAGGTTCCACCAGAAGTAGTTTCCGGTGTCCTTGACGCCGAAGGAGACGAGGAACCCCTCGGAACCGGCCAGCTTTGTGGCCTTCGTGCTGAGCGTGTAGTTGCTCCACTCCGGGCTGCCGGCCGTGACCATGGTGTTCTGTGCCGTGGTGCTTGACTGGACGTAGGCGCCGTCCTGGATCGACCAGGAGCCGGTGCCGTTGCCCGTCCAGGCGGCGGCCGTGCCCGAGAAGTCGTCGCTGAACAGCGCGGCCCCGTCGCTGCCGGTCACCTTCACATTGTCGTATTTGGCGGAGGTGGCCCAGGTGGACAGCCCGATCTTCCCTGCAATCGGCACCACGGTTGAGGCCGGGTTCTTCTGCGCGCTGGGCACCACCTGGGTGCCGACGTTTGTCATGAACAGCTTCTGGACCTCGTAGTTGGGGGTGGTCCGCACAGAGGTTCCGTTGAAGAACAACATGTCCGGGCTCCATTGGGTGTTGGCCTCATTCGCGATCAGAGGCGCGTACGAGGCCATCTTCACAACGTCTGCGTTGCGTTCCAGGCCGGTCATGTAGGACGCTTCGGCGAGTGCGTTGGCCGGCTTATTGCCCAACGATGCGTATTCGCCGAGCCAGACCTTGTAGCTGTTGCGGTCATAGGAGTCGTAGCGGTGATTGTTGTTCAGGAACCAGGACGGATCGTTGTAGTAGTGCTCGTCGACCATGTCGACTTTTCGATCGGTGTTGAACTTGGACAGGTCGTCGAAGATTGCGCCTTGGTCGTCCGGGCCGGTGTTGCTGATGATCTTGATGCTCGGATACTTCGCGCGGATAGCGTCTTGGAACTGGACGAAGTATTCCTTGAATTCAGGCTTGTACTCTTCGTTGCCAACCTCAAGGCGGTCCAGGTTGTAGGGCGCCGGATGGCCGTAGGCAATGCGTTTGGCGCCCCACGTGGTACTGGCGTCACCGTTGGCGAATTCGATCAGGTCCAGGGTGTCCTGGATGTACCGGTCAAGGGTTGCCTGGTCCGGAGCACTGTTGTTATCGCCGCAGCCCGTGACGCCGACCGGCACGACCGGCACCGGGGCCGCACCCATATCCTCGGCCCACTGGAAGTACTCCATGTAGCCGAGTCCGTACGTCTGGTTATAGCCCCAGAAGTTACGGTTCGCGGGCCGCTGTTCCACCGGACCGATGGTGTCTTTCCACTGGTAGGTGCGGGCCCGGGTGTAATTGGGCGCCGAATACGTGTCGTAACTCCCCGTGTTGACGATGCAGCCGCCGGGGAAGCGCAGGAATCCCGGCTTCAGGTCCGCAATCTTTTCGGCGAGGTCCCTGCGAAGGCCGTTTTCCCTGCCGTTCCAGGTGTCCTTCGGGAAGAGCGAGACCATGTCGAGCCTGACGGTGCCGGTCCCTTGCACCACTGTCGCCAGCCGGCCGGCCCCGGTGGACGATTTGGGCGACAGCGTCACATCGTATTTGGCCCACTTGTCACCTTTGACTTTGATCGACGCGAGATCGAGCCGGGCACCTTCGGGGGTCTCCAACGTTACAGCCAGGTTTGTTCCGGCCGGGTTGGACGTGCGCGCCCAGACTGAGTAGGTGTACTTCTTGTGCGCCTCGAGCTTCTGCCCCGCGTTCCAGCCGCTGTTGCGGACCCCGACTCCGGCGCCGGCGCCTGCGCCGGCAGAGGTAGCTTCGATTTTCAGGTAGTTCCTGTTGTTTTGGTTCAGCCGGTTGTCGTCATTGACGACGGCGGCAGTTCCGTCGCTGCCACGCTTCAGGACCTCCCAGGCGGTCATCGGCGTAAACGTGCGGTTGTCCCCCGAATTGAATTCAAACGACCGGTTCTGCACGAGCTCGGCATAGATGCCGCCGTCGGCGCCCTGGTTGATGTCCTCGAAGAATGCCCCGTACATGGCCGGATCGATCTTGGGCCCGGCCTCAGCGGCGTTGACGTTGATTGTTCGGTTTGCGGACTCTGCGTTGGCGCCCAATGCCGGGGCCAGTGACAGCATCGCTGCTGCCAGTGATCCGGCTAGCGCCAGGGTGCAGGCCCGCTTTGCGGGGCTTGATGAACTTGATGGCATGGGAAGAGATGGCCTTTCTCCATTGAACGGTCCGCCGGCTAGCCGGCGCAGCTCAGGCGGGGCGGCCGCCGACGGTTGCAGGGTGCAATACCGCCCTCGGGCGTGGCCGCCGGTGAATGGGTGACAGAAGCTGTTAACGCTAACAAAATGCGCGTCGGGAAAAGTATTGGACATCTTCGCGGGGTTGTAAAGAGGCTTGACAAGTATTGCTGTCGGATGAACTGCCCCCCGGACCCCTCCCGGGATTCACCCTCGTCCCCCACCGGACGCGCGGCCGGCCGAGGAGGCAGCCAAGTCACCGAATTGTGACCCGGACTACTTGACGGCATTCTTTGTTAGCGTTCACAATGAGTCGCAGAGCTCATCGGCTCACTTGCAGCAATGGCGGTGTTCGAGATTCTCCCGCCTGCATGTAACTAACGCTTCCGGGAGGATGTTGTGTTTAAGAAGTCCCTTATTGCGGTTGCCGCCGCATCGATGCTTACCCTGACCGCCTGCGGCGGAACCGGCAGTGCTGCCGGCAACGCGGGCAGTGACAAGGTCACCATGGGTTTTGCCCAGGTCGGTGCCGAAAGCGGCTGGCGTACGGCCAACACCAAGTCTGTTCAGGAGTCCGCCAAGACGGCCGGGATCGACCTGAAGTTCTCCGACGCGCAGCAGAAGCAGGAGAACCAGATCAAGGCGATCCGCTCCTACATTCAGCAGAAGGTCAGCGTCATCGCCTTCTCCCCCGTAGTGGAGTCGGGGTGGGATACCGTGCTGAAGGAAGCCAAGACCGCGAAAATCCCCGTAATTCTCACCGACCGCGCGGTGGATTCGTCCGATAAGTCCCTGTACAAGACGTTCATCGGTTCTGATTTCGTCGAAGAGGGCAAGAAGGCCGGAGACTGGCTCGTCAACGATTCCAAGTCCGCCTCCGGCGCCGTGAACATCGTCGAAATCCAGGGCACGACCGGATCCGCGCCGGCCAATGACCGGAAGAAGGGTTTCGCCGATGCCATCCAGGCTGACCCGAAGCTCAAGATCATTGCCTCCCAGAGCGGGGACTTCACCCGCAGCGGCGGCAAGCAGGTCATGGAGGCCTTCCTGAAGAACAACCCGAAGATCGATGTTGTCTTCGCCCATAACGACGATGAGGGCCTAGGCGCCATCGAAGCCATCGAAGCAGCCGGCAAGGTCCCGGGCAAGGACATCAAGATCATCACCATTGACGCGGTGAAGGACGGCATGACGGCCCTGAGCAACGGCAAGATCAACTACATCGTCGAATGCAGCCCGATGCTCGGTGACCAGCTCATGGATCTGGCGAAGAAGGTTGTCGCCGGTGAGAGCGTTCCGGAGCGTGTCGTGACCAAGGAAACGACCTTCACCCAGGAGCAGGCGAAGCAGGTTCTCGCCAGCCGCCCTTACTAAGTCCGGGCACCCCTGAACGACCGTGCGGCGGCGGATCACCGCCGCCGCACGGCAGCCCGCCGCTCGGCAGAACTAGCACAGAAAAGATGCGAGGATGAACGAAATCGTTCCGGTCGTCGAGATGACCGACATAGCTATTGGATTTCCAGGAGTTAAGGCGCTCGACGGAGTCGACTTCCGCCTGTTCCAGGGTGAAGTGCACGCCCTCATGGGAGAGAACGGTGCAGGCAAGTCCACCCTGATCAAGGCCTTGACCGGCGTGTACACCATTGATTCCGGCACGATAACGGTGCTTGGCGCGCCCCAGCAGTTCTCGACTCCCGCCGAATCCCAGGCGGCCGGCATCAGCACCGTCTACCAGGAAGTCAATCTGTGCACCAACCTGACGGTTGAAGAAAACGTGCTGCTCGGACGGGAGCCGCGCCGCCGCGGCACCATCGACTGGAAGGGCGTCCGTTCCCGGACCAGGGAGGTCCTCGCAGAGCTGCATCTGGGCCATGTTGACCCCGGATCCCTGTTGTCCTCCCACTCGATAGCGGTCCAGCAGCTCATCGCCATTGCCAGGTCCGTGGAGATCAACGCCAAGGTCCTCATCCTGGATGAACCAACATCGAGCCTCGATGCCGATGAGGTCAACCAGCTTTTCCGTGTCATCCGGGACCTCCGTGACCGCGGAGTGGCCATCCTGTTCGTCTCCCACTTCCTCGAGCAGGTCTACGAGATCTCCGACCGCATGACCGTGCTCCGCAACGGCAAACTCGTGGGCGAGTACATGACCCGCGACCTCTCCCGGATGGAACTCATCTCCAGGATGATCGGCAAGGACATGGAAGCCCTCGCCGAACTGGACCACGCCCCGGCCCGGACGCGGGCCGGTTCAGCTGCCGGGCTGCCACCCTTCCTTGAGACCAGCGGTCTGGGCCGGAAAGGATCGGTCTCCAACGTCGACCTATCCATCTACCCCGGTGAAGTCGTCGGGCTCGCGGGTCTGCTCGGAGCGGGCAGGACGGAGATTGCCCGGCTCATCTTCGGCGCCGACAGGGCCGATGAAGGCTCTCTCAAGATCAAGGGAGACAGCCAGAAACTGCGCTCCCCCCGCACCGCCATCGACAAGCGCATCGGGTTCTGCTCCGAGGACCGCAAAGAGGAAGGCCTCATCGGAGACCTGTCCGTGCGCGACAACCTGGTGCTCGCCATGCAGGCCAGCAAAGGCTGGGCCCGCCGCATCCCCCGCCGTGTCCAGGATGAACTGGTAGCCGAATACATCGCAACCCTGGACATCCGCCCCGCGAACCCCGATGCGCTGATCCGCAACCTCAGCGGCGGAAACCAGCAAAAAGTTCTCCTCGCACGCTGGCTGGTCACCTCCCCCGAACTGCTGATCCTCGATGAACCGACCAGGGGAATCGACATCGGCGCGAAAACCCAGATCCAGAAACTGGTCAACAAGCTCGCGGACGAGGGGATGTCCATCCTCTTCATCTCCTCGGAACTGGAAGAAGTACTTCGCCTCAGTGACCGCATCGCGGTCATCAAGGACAGGGCGATGGTCGCCGAAATCAAGAATGACGACGTCTCCGTGGAAGACGTCATGACGGTCATCGCCGGAGGTGCCCAATGAAATCCCTTATGAAAAACCGCATTGCCTGGCCGGTCATCGCCCTCACCCTGCTACTGCTGCTGAACCAGATCTTCCGGCCGGACTTCCTGAGCCTGAGAATGCAGGACGGCCACCTCTACGGCAGCATCATCGACATCATGCGCAACGGCGCTCCCACTATCCTTATCGCCCTTGGCATGACCCTGGTCATCGCCACCCGGGGCATCGACCTCTCGGTCGGCGCCGTCGTGGCGATCGCCGGCGCAGCATCCTGTGCCTACATCGTAGCCTCCCCGGAACCGGCCTCTCCCGTCACGGCCGCCACGGCCGTTCTCATCGCAGTAATCGCCGGGCTCCTACTGGGGGTCTGGAACGGCTTCTTGGTCTCCACCATCGGTGTGCAGCCCATCATCGCAACCCTGGTCCTCATGACCGCCGGACGCGGCATCGCCCAGCTCATCACCGGCGGCCAGATCATCTCCGTCTCCAACGACTCCTACAAGTCCATCGGCGCCGGATACCTCCTCACCCTTCCGATCTCCATCCTGATCACCGCCGCCGTCTTTGTGCTCGCCGCCGTCCTCACCCGGCGCACGGCCCTGGGAACCCTCATCGAAGCCGTCGGCATCAATCCCGTCGCCAGCCGGCTCGCCGGTATCCGCGCACGGAACATCATCTGGATCGTCTATGTCTTCAGCGCCGCCTGCGCCGCAATCGCCGGCCTGATGATCAGCTCCAACGTCACCGCCGCCGACGCGAACAACGCCGGACTCTACATCGAAATGGACGCCATCCTCGCCGTGGTCATCGGCGGCACCTCACTCGCCGGCGGCCGGTACACGCTGGTGGGAACCGTCGTCGGAGCCTTCATCATCCAGACCCTCACCACCACCGTTTACACCCTCGGTATCCCGCCGGAAGTGACGCTGGTCTTCAAAGCCCTCGTCGTCATCACCGTATGCCTGCTGCAGGCACCAAAGGCACGGAACCTGCTCAGGAACCTCAAAGCCGGCCCCAAGCCCGGCTCAAAGAAACCCGACTCGAAGGAACTCGGCTCTAAGGAAAAGGTCGCCGTCTGATGTCACCCCTGTCCACGCTGACGCCACCGACAGTCAAGAAGCCCTCCCCCGCCCGCAGCCGCATTCGCGGAGGAGCCCGCTATGCGCCCACCCTTGCAACACTCGGGCTCTTCATCGCCATGTTCGCCGTGGGCGCCGGGATGTACCCGAGCTTCCTCTCCGGCCAGGTGTTCCTAAACCTCTTCATCGACAACACCTTCCTGATCGTGCTCGCCGTCGGCATGACGTTCGTGATCCTGACCGGCGGCATCGACCTCTCCGTCGGAGCCGTCGTCGCACTGTCGATGATGGTCAGCGCCACCCTCCTCCAGCACGGCTGGAATCCGGCCGCCGTCATCATCCTGGTGCTTCTTATCGGCGGCGGGCTGGGCCTGCTGATGGGGCTGATCATCCAATACTTCGACATCCAGCCCTTCATCGTCACCTTGGCCGGCATGTTTCTCGCCCGTGGCCTCTGCTACGTCATCAGCCTCGACTCGATCCCGGTCACGGATGAATTCTTCACGAACATGGCCCAGGCCCAGATCCCGCTTCCGGGGGACCTCTTCGTCTCCCCCGGCGTTCTCCTCGCCCTCGCGATTGTGGCCATAGCCTTCTTCGTCCTGCACCACACCCGCTTCGGGCGGACCGTGTATGCGATCGGGGGCAACGAACACTCCGCGATGCTCATGGGACTGGCGGTCACAAGGACCAAAATCCTGGTCTACGCACTCAGCGGCCTCTGCTCCGCCATCGCCGGAATCCTGTTCTCCTTCTACAGCCTCTCCGGCTACAGCCTCGCAGCCCAGGGCATGGAACTCGACGCCATCGCCGCAGTTGTCATCGGCGGCACCCTGCTGACCGGCGGAACCGGCTACGTCCTGGGATCTGTGGTGGGCGTGCTCGTACTCGGAATTGTCCAGACCTTCATCGCCTACGACGGAACCCTCAGTTCCTGGTGGACCAAGATCGTCATCGGAGGCCTGCTCCTCGTTTTCATCCTGCTCCAGCGGCTATTCGCCAGAAGAGCCTAACTGCGGCAGTCCCACGCCATTTCCAGCCCTCCGTGGCTGTCCGGATTTGTTCACACACCAATTCATCAGCTCCATAACCATTTCACCCCTTCGCTGCTGCGCCGCGCGGGCTGCCGATTAGTGCTGCCGCCCGCACGCTGCGAAGGGGACCCAGGAAGGATGCCTTCAGCATGAATGTTCCCATCAACACGCAGTTTTCACGCCGCTCGTTCCTCGGCACCGGGACTGCCACAGCTGCCGCTGTGCTGCTCGCCGGCGCCGGCGCCGGCGCTCTGGTGACTGCACCAGCCGCGGCTGCCGCCCCCGCCGGTTCAGCACCGGTCATCAACCCCATCGTTCCGCAACGGGCGGACCCGTGGCTCATGAAGCACACGGATGGCAAGTACTACTTCACCGGCTCTGTGCCCGAATACGACCGGATCGTCCTCCGCTCTTCATCCTCCATCTCAGGACTGGGCGGCTCCCCGGAAGCTGTGGTCTGGACACGGCCTGTCACCGGGACAATGGGAGGCTACATCTGGGCACCGGAGCTGCATCACTTTGACGGGAAATGGCACATTTACTTCGCCGCCGGCGACAGCGACGACGTTTTCCGGGTGCGGATCTACGTGATATCTACCGCCGCCGCGGACCCGACCACTGCGGTGTGGGAGCCGCCAGTCCGGGTGTACACGCACGCCGACTCTTTCTCACTGGACGCCACCACGTTCGAGCACGCCGGCACGCGGTACCTGATCTGGGCCCAAAGCGACACCGGCGTGAATTCGAGCCTCTTCATCGCTTCCATGTCATCACCGTCCACTCTCTCCAGCGCTCCGATCCGCATCGCAGTGCCAACCCTGGCCTGGGAAACCCGGGGATACAAGGTGAACGAAGGGCCCGCCGTGATCAAACGGAACGGCCGCATCTTCGTCACCTTCTCCGCCAGTGCGACGGACGCCAACTACTGCATAGGCCTGCTGACGGCGAATGAAGACGCCGATCTGCTTAACGCGGCCTCCTGGACCAAGGCCCCGACGCCGGTTCTGGCTACGTCCGACGGGTCAAAGCAGTACGGGCCCGGTCATAACTCCTTCACGGTGGATGAAGCAGGCAATGACGTTCTCGTTTACCACGCCAGGTCCTACCGCGACCCGATCGGCAACCCGCTCTTTGACCCCAACAGGCATGCACGTGTTCAGCGACTGTACTGGAACGCAGATGGAACGCCCGATTTCGGCGTTCCCGTCGGGGACGGCGAACTGCCCGTCAGAATGGAACCCGCATCGGCCCCGGGCGCCTACCTGGTCCATGACGGAACAACCGTCACCGCCTCGTCGGCACCGACGCTGGGAGCGTCCCAGTTCCGGATTGCTCCCGGCTACGCCAAGAAAAACTCCGTCGTCATCGAACCCGTCCTGGCCAAGGGGCGTTATCTTCGGATCCAGGGCTCAACGGTGGCGATCGCTTCCACCGCGGGGTCGTCGTCGGCGTTCATCCGGCGGGGTGGCCTTTCAGATCCGGCAGGAGCCTCATTCGAGTCGGTCGACCTGCCCGGTTCGTATCTGTTGCTCCGGCAAGGCGTCCTGACCGTAGCCAAAGTCGGCAAGAACGACAGGGCCGCCGCAACTTTCCTTCTGGACTCCTGACCGCACGGTAAGGGTACGAATCACTGGTGATGTGGTGGTTCCACCGCAGGGCCCGGCACGCTCCCCGCTGCCGGGCCCTGCGTTTGCCACCCAGCGTCAACGCAACGGGGGGACGGGCCTGCGTCAACGCAAATCGAGCGACGGGCCTGACGCTGGGGAAGCAAAGGCGGGAATTGATCAGCTGGATCGGCGGCGCCTATCCAGCCGGACGCTCACGGTCCGGACGGTGACGCAGTGGTGGAGCGAACCACAAGCCTTGGGCTCACGACTGACGACGCACCGGAATGGCCGTTGGCCATATCGAAGAGAAGCATCTGCATGCAGCGGGCTCCGAGTTCCTTGAACCCCTGATTGACAGTGGTCAGGGGCGGGACCAAATAGGCGGCCTCAGGCTGGTCGTCGTAACCCACAACACTGATGTCCAGCGGTACGCGAAGGCCGGCCTCGCTAAAGGCACGCAGGGCGCCAAGCGCCATCTGGTCATTGGCCGCGAAAACGGCGGTGACGTTGCCGGCGGCCGCAAGTTCAAGCCCGGCCCGGTAACCGCTTTCGGCGCTCCAGTCGCCTCGGATCAGCACGGAGTCGGGCAGCCCTGCCTGGGCCAGAGTACGCCGCCAGCCGTCAATGCGGGCGGCTGCGTCGATCCAGTCCGGCGGCCCGCAAACATGCGCGATGGCTGTATGGCCAAGGTCCATCAGGTGCTGCACGGCGAGGCTGGCACCCATCCGCTGGTTCACCGCGGCGACGCTCAGCCGCTCGCCAACGCCGAAGCCCACAGCCACCAGCGGGACAGCCATGCTGATGGTGCTCAGCGATTCAAACATTGTCTCGTGGGGCACGATGACGACGATGCCGTCCACTGACTGCATCATGAAGTATTCGAGGGCGTCCTTGATCGCGGCCGAAGTGACTTCGTCAAGGCTGGCCATGCTGACGAAATAGCCCTTGTCCCGCGCTGCCTGCTGCACCCCCAGGAGCGTATTGGCCGGACCGTAATGGGACATGTCACTGCCCAGAACGCCGATGGTCTGGGACCTTCTCGTGACCAGGCTGCGCGCTGCCGTGTTGCGGCGATAGCCCAACTCTGCGATGGCCTTTTCGACCCGGTCGCGGGTTACCGTGCTGACGTTCGGATGGGCGTTGAGGACGCGCGAGACAGTCTGGTGTGAAACGCCGGCCAGTTTGGCCACGTCCTCCATCACGGGGGGACGCCTGATCTCTGAACCCAGTGACATTCCCACCCCCGACGTTAGCGCTAACAATCAGCTTACCAGCCCGGGTGCATTTGGGACGCCGGAAATTTCTGCCGGGGCGGATCAGACGGGGGCGATCAGCCGGGCGGATTGGGCTGGAGTGCGGCGATCAGGCGGGGGCAGAGGTACTGCGCCGCACCACCAACTCGGGCTCCACCACCGTGGCGCTTACGCCGTCGCCGTCCCCGATAGCGGTCAGCATCAGATCCATGCAGCGCCGGCCGAGCTCCTCGAAGTCCTGGCGGACCGTGGTGAGCGGCGGCGTGAAGTAGCCCGCCTCGGGCTGGTCATCGAAGCCGACCACGGAGACGTCCTCGGGCACGCGGACTCCGGCCTCATTGAAGGCGCGCAGCAGGCCAAGCGCCATCTGGTCGTTCCCCACGAAAATCGCGGTGGCGGTGCGTTCCGCGGCGAGCTTCCTGCCGATCTCGTAGCCGCTGCCGGCGCTCCAGTCACCAGTCATCAGGAGATCGTCCTCAAGGCCCGCGGTACGCAGGGCGGCGCTCCAGGCCTCGGCCCTCGCTACACCGTCGATCCAGTCCTGCGGTCCGGCGACGTGCCCGATCCGCCGGTGGCCCAGGTCAATTAGATGCCCGACGGCGAGTTCGGCCCCCCGCGTCTGGTCCACCATGGCGCCGCTCACGGCGTCGTTTCCCAGCGAACCGACCGCCACTACCGGTACACCGAGCTTCAGTTCCGCGAGGGCGAGCAGGGTTTCGGAGTGGGGCACGCTCACCACGATGCCGTCGACGGACTGGTCCATGAAGTGCCTGACGGCGTCGAAAATGGATTCACGGCTGACGGACTTCAGCGCCGCGATACTGACGAAGTAGCCGGCGTTCCGGGCCGCCTGTTCAACCCCCAGCAGCGTATTGGCAGGACCGTACTGGGAGAGCTCGCTGGCCAGGACGCCGATGGTCTGGGAGCGTCGGGTGACCAGACTCCGCGCCGCCGTGTTGCGCCGGTAACCCAGTTCGGCAACGGCCGCTTCGACCCGCTCGCGCGTGGCCTTGCTGACGTTGGGGTGGTTGTTGATCACGCGGGACACTGTCTGGTGCGAGACCCCGGCGAGTTCCGCCACATCCTCAAGCCGCGGCAGCCGCGCGTTGCTTTTCGTCATGGGCTTATTCTGCGCGACTCGGCGGCACAAGCACGAATAGGCACCCGCCGAAGGCAGAAAGAAGGCACAAAGAGGGCAAACAAAAAGTCCCCGGTTTCCTGTTGCCAGGGAACCGGGGACTTTCCACTCTTCGCTAAAAGAGTGGGCCCTGTGGGGCTCGAACCCACGACCCACGGATTAAAAGTCCGATGCTCTACCAACTGAGCTAAAGGCCCAAACTGACCGTTGAAGCGCGTGCCAGCGGCACACAAGACGCGTGTCAGTTCCAGTCCATTTCTGGACGTTTAATACTGTACCGCAGTCCGCGGCGCCTTACTGACGGGCCTGCCGCCGCCGCCGTCGTTTTCAATTCTGTCCCGCCTGCGGCCGCGACGCTGCCCCCGGGGGGCCAAAACCCCGCGCTCGATTACCGTCCGGCACAGGAGTAGCGTGGGACCATGAGCGAGAAAGCAGGAACCAGCGGTCCGGGCGGGGCGGAGCGGCACCACAAACCGAAGCCTTTTGCGCCCATTGATTTTGAGCCTTTCGCGGGCGGTGCGGATCCGGCACGGGTCTCCGAAGCGGCCCACCTGGCGGCCCAGGCGCTGGTGCGCCACGGCCGCGACAGCGACGATCCCGTCATCACCAGCCGCCTCGTGAAGCTGGCCGACGAGCAGGGCCTCGAAGCCATCGCCGAGATGTGGGCCGAAAGCCCTGCACGCTCGCTGCCGGGCGCCCTGTGGCGGCTGTACGCCCTACGCGCGGCGACGGTCCAGGACCCCGAACGCATCTCGGTCTACTTCAAGGCAGGCAAGGACACGGCCCAGGTCTCCAACGTCGTGGCGGGAGCCGCTGAGCCGCCAGGGGCCGACGAAATGAAGACCATGGCTGATGCCATCTTGTCCGGAGCATTCGACGGCGACTTCGATGTCGCGCTGGAGCGTTCGGCCGCCTTCTGCCGGGTTGTTGCGCTGGGACAGGCCACCCTGGCCGACGGTGCGGACCACAGCAACGAGAGCCACGCACGCAAGCTGACGCGGAATTCGCACCTGCTGGTGAAGACCGCCGAGGATCTTGAACATGCAGCCAATGCGTGGCGGCTGGGCGAGCTGGACTGACCCCATCGGACCGGATCTGTCAATGTTGACTTGGTCCCGCCAAAGTAGAACACTGAAACTGGTGCCGAGCCGCGAAACCCCCGGGCTTCAACATTTAGCCGCCTAGAGCGGCCTACCGCCGAGAGGCGTATCCGGTTCGGCACCATTTTCATGCCCGGATGCAGCTGCCGGTAAAGTACTGACTAGCTGCGGGCCGGCGTCAAGTCATACGGGCCGCGGTTCCCCGCCCTGACGATCCTCCGGAGACCGGTACTCATGAAGCTGCGCCTTTTTCCCCAGGAGCCCGCGGGGCTGAACCTCCTTTCGCAGCTGGCCCGGCAGATTGTCTTCGCGAGTGCCACCATGGCGGAAATCCTGGGCGCGCCGGCCAGCGAGCATGACCGGCTCGTGGACGACATGCACAACCACGAGGCCAAGTCCGCCGAACTGCACTTCGCCCTGCTGACCCACATGCGGACCAGTTTTGTAAACCCGCTCCCGCGCGAGGACATGTACGGGCTGTCCCTGTGCCTCAATGAGGCCATGGAGAGGCTGGACGCCGCCGCTGAACTGGTGGCGCTGTACAAGCTGGACCGGCTTCCGAAGCGCGCGGCGGATCAGCTGGAGATCATCAGCCGCCAGGCCGAGCTCACAGCGGACGCCATGCGCCGGCTGAATGACCTGGACGAACTTGAGGACTACTGGATCGAGATCGTGCGGCTGGCCAAACGTGCTGAACGGACGCACCGGGTCTGGGTGGCGGACATGCTGAAGGACATGAAGTCCGCGCAGTATGCCCGGAACAGGGACATCGCCAACCAGCTGGTGGATGTCACCAAGGACATGCGGCGCATCGCCACCCAGGTAGGCAGCATCATCGTCAAGGAATCATAAGGTGACGGCGTTCATCTTCGGGCTTGTGGTGGTTCTTGCCGCGGCTTTCGCCTTCATTAACGGCTTCAGGGACGTCTCCAACTCCGTGGCCGTGGCCGTCCGGACCCGTGCTCTGACGCCAACTGTCGCGGTGCTGCTGGCGGCCGTCTTCAACTTCGTGGGCGCCTTGCTGAGTGCCGGCCTGGCGGTGGCCATCAGCCAAAACTGGGTAACTCTGCCGCAGGGCGACAGCGGTCTCACTGTCCTCGTGGCAGGGCTGGCCAGCGCCTGCATCTGGGGCCTGCTCCTTTGGTGGCGGGGTGTGCCCTCGTCCTCCACCCATGCACTGGTTGGCGGGTTGGCCGGCGCCGGAACCGCGAGTGTGCTGGTGGGTGGAAACTCCGTAAGCGGCGTGGATCAGTCTCTCCTGTTCCAGGTGGTGCTCCCGCTGGCCCTCTCCCCGGTCATCGCGTTCATTGGCGCCTACCTGCTGGTCTTCCCTGTCACGTGGGCAGCCCGGTATGCGCAGCCGAGCGTCGTCAATCAGCGTTTCCGCGCTGCCCAGTCAATAGCTGCGGGCGCCGTCGCGTTCGGCCACGGACTCCAGGACGGTCAGCGTGTCAGCGCCGTCCTCCTCCTGGCCACCCTGGCGGCGGGGTACGGCGACGGCGGTTCGGTCCCGTTCTGGGTAGTGATGCTCTCGGCGGTCATGATCGCCGTCGGCACGCTGTTCGGGGGCTGGCGGATCTGCCACACGGTGGGATACAAGCTCATTCGGATAGATCCGCTCCGCGGGGTGGTTGCGCAGGGCTTCAGCGCCATCCTGCTCTTCATCGGAGCTATCGGGCTCCACTGGCCCATCTCCACCACGCACACCGTCACGTCAGGGGTGCTCGGTGCAGGGGAAAACCAGCACGTGTCCGGAACGCACCGGAGGCTCGTGGCGCAGATCCTCTCGCTGTGGGTCCTGACCCCCGCTGCCACGGCAGCCGGAGCATTCGTGCTGGCGCTTGCGCTCTCTCCGCTCACCGGGGCTTAACCGCGCATCGGCTGCTCCGTAACTGTTCACTTGGCCAGTCACGGAACAACCGATGGGTGTTTAGCGGGCGGCGTGGCCGCCGCGAAGTCGCTTAGCTGCGCGAAGGGGTTTATCCGAAGCGGCCGGAGACGTAGTCTTCCGTGGCCTTGTTGCTGGGGTTGTTGAAGATGGTGCTCGTCTCGGCGAACTCGATGAGCTTGCCCGGCTTGCCGGTACCGGCAATGTTGAAGAACGCCGTCCGGTCGGACACGCGCGCTGCCTGCTGCATGTTGTGGGTCACGATCACCACGGTGTACTGGTCCTTCAGCTCGTTGATAAGGTCCTCAACGGCCAGGGTGGAAATCGGATCCAGAGCGGAGCACGGCTCATCCATGAGGATCACCTGCGGTTCCACGGCGATGGCACGGGCGATGCACAGGCGCTGCTGCTGGCCGCCGGACAGGCCCGAGCCGGGTTTTTCCAGCCGGTCCTTGACTTCGTTCCACAGGTTGGCGCCCTGGAGCGAGCGTTCCACGAGGGCATCAGCCTCGCCCTTGGAGATCTTCTGGTTGTTCAGCTTCACGCCGGCCAGCACATTGTCCCGGATGGACATGGTGGGGAACGGGTTGGGCCGCTGGAAGACCATGCCGATCTGGGAGCGCACCGTGACGGGGTCCACGCCCGGGCCGTACAGGTTGTCGCCGTCGAGCAGGACTTCGCCCTCGACGCGGGCACCCGGAAGGACCTCGTGCATGCGGTTGAGCGTCCGCAGGAAGGTGGACTTGCCGCAGCCGGAGGGGCCGATGAACGCCGTAACGGACTTGGCTTCGATGTTGATGCTGACGTCCTCGACGGCCAGGAAGTTGCCGTAGTAGACGTTCAGGTCTTTGACGTCGATGCGCTTGGACATGATGTTCCTTAACTTGCTGGTATGGATTGAAGTCTAGGTCCCGGCGGCCCGGCGGGAAACGGCCGGCCGGGGAACGGTTCGCAGGGTAAAGCTCCGCGGCGGGATGGCCGGAAGGCCCGCCTAGCGGCCGGTCTTCGGGGCGAAGACCCTGGCAATCAGGCGCGCGCCGAGGTTCAGGAGCATCACCAGGATGATGAGCACCAGGGCGGCGCCCCAGGCCCGCTGCGAGGAGGGGTCCGGGTTGGACGGCGAGGTGGGGTTCAGGATCTGCGTATAGATGAACGTGGGCAGGGAGGCCATCCAGCCGCCGAACACGTTGTTGTTGATGCTGGTGGCGAATCCTGCAGTCACCAGGATGGGGGCGGTCTCGCCGATCACGCGGGCGATCGCCAGGGTGACGCCGGATGCG
The DNA here is from genome assembly GCF_056395905.1 of Arthrobacter sp. 05T444. Lineage (NCBI taxonomy): Bacteria > Bacillati > Actinomycetota > Actinomycetes > Micrococcales > Micrococcaceae > Arthrobacter > Arthrobacter sp. 05T444. Next base: position 12,663 of record NZ_JBFTKK010000022.1, on the reverse strand, counting down.
ATGCCGGAAATCGCCGTCGGGATGACCACCTTGAGGATGGTCCGCCATTTGCGGACGCCGAGGGCGTAGGCGGCCTCGCGGAGCTCGTTGGGGACGATCTTGAGCATTTCCTCGCTGGAGCGGACCACCACGGGGATCATCAGCACGGAAAGCGCGACGGCGGCGACGGCACCGGTTTTGGTGCCGGGGCCTACCACGGCGAAGAAGAAGGCGGCGGCAAAGAGCCCTGCCACGATCGAAGGGATGCCGGTCATGACGTCTACGAAGAAGGTGATGGCGCGGGCCACGGAACGGTCGTTGCCGTACTCCACGAGGTAGATGGCGGTGAGGAGGCCCACCGGCACGGAAATGACCGTGGCCAGCAGGGTGATCTGCACCGTGCCGAGCAGCGCGTGGTAGATGCCGCCAAGGACGGGTGCGCCGCCCTCCACGGCCTTGTTGTCATAGACACCGGTGACGCCGTTCATCGACGTGCCGAGGAATCCGGGGGTGATGATGCCCGGGATGCCGTTGACCAGGACGGTCCAGATGACGGAGATGAGCGGGAGCAGCGCGATCAGGAAGGAGCCCACCACGAGGCATGTGGCGAGTTTGTCCTTGGCCTTGCGGGAGCCTTCCACGGCCGCGCTCCAGCCCACCAGACCAGCGGCGAAGAGGATGGCGGAGACGATGCCCCAGCCGAAGGCGTTGAAGCCGATCAGCGCGAGGATGGCCGCCCCGAGGACCAGCGCTACGGCCAGGACGGCGTACGGGGCGAATTTTGGCAACTGGCCCTTGGTGAGTGCGGACCGCTTGCGGGCCGGGGTCAGGGTGGAGGTCATTTAGTTTGCTCCCGAGAATTCTTTGTGCCGGGTGATGATCCAGCGGGCAACCATGTTCACGCCCAGGGTGATCACGAACAGGACCAGCCCGGCGGCGATCAGGGTGGCGACTTTCAGGCCTCCCGCTTCGGGGAAGTTCAGCGCGATCTCGGCGGCGATGGTCTGGTTGCCGGACTGGATCAGGCTGGCGGTGAGAGCACCGGAGGAGAGCACCAGCGCAACGGCCATGGTCTCGCCGAGGGCGCGTCCGAGGCCCAGCATAACCGCGCTGATGATGCCGGGGCGGGCGAAGGGCAGGACTGCCATCTTGATCATTTCCCAGCGCGTGGCGCCCAAAGCAAGGGCGGCCTCTTCGTGCAGTTTGGGGGTTTGCAGGAAGATCTCGCGGGTCAGCGACGTGATGATGGGCAGGACCATGACGGACAGCACGATTCCCGCCGTCAGGATGGTCTTGCCTGTGGAGGAAGCCGGTCCGTGGAAGATGGGCAGCCAGCCGAGGTTTTTCGCGAGCCAGTCGTAGGCAGGCGCGATTTCCTTGGCCAGGAAGGCGGCACCCCATGCGCCGTAGATGACCGACGGAATGGCGGCCAGGAGGTCCACCACATAGCCAAGTCCCGAGGCCAGTCTGCGCGGGGCATAGTGCGAGATAAAGAGCGCGACGCCGATGGCCACGGGGGTGGCGATGACCAGGGCGATGATGGCGGCGATAAGGGTGCCCACGACGATCGGCCAGATATAGGCGAAGAACCCCTGGCCGCCCTGGATGTCCTCCGCAGGGGCAGTGAACGCCGGGATGGCCTGGATGACGAGGAACAGCGCAACGCCAAACAGCACGGCGAGGATCAGGCACCCTGCTGCCAAGGCGGCCCCTGAGAAGACTTTATCCCCGGCACGTCCTGCGCCCTGGGGGTTGGTCAGGGAGGTGGTGGTCATACCTGGCCCTTCGGTGTTGATGTTGCGGGAGTGCGGAACTTTTCGAAGCTGCGGATTACACGGCTAAGTTCCCCGCCCTGCCTTGCGGCGGGGCGGGGAACTCGGCCGTTTGGGTCAAACCTTACGACTTGACCTTGATGGACTCGACCGACTTGACGGCCTTTTCGGCCAGGGTGGAGGACAGCGGAGCCGACTTGGCGGACTCGGCAGCGGCCTTCTGGCCCTCTTCGGAGAGTACGTACTTCTCGAAGGCCTTGACCAGATCGACGGTTTCCTGCTTGGCGTAGGTGCTGCAGAGAATGTGGTACGACACCAGGACTACCGGGTAGGCGCCGGATTCCGTGGTGGTGCGGTCCAGCTTGATGGCACCGTCGTTGGCCCCGCGGCCCTCGACAGCCTTGCCGAGGTCCACAGCCTTGGAGGCGGCTTCCGGGGAGATCTTGACGAACTCGGAGCCGACCTTCATCTCGGCGGTGCCCAGCTTGCCGCCGACAGCGGAGTCATCGGCGTAGGTGACAGCGCCGGGGGTGTCGGTGACGGTCTTGACGACGCCGGAGGTGCCCTTGGCGTTCTCGCCCTTCAGCGAAGCGGGCCACACGCCGTCAGCCTTGTCTTTCCAGACGTCGGGAGCCGCAGCGGAGAGGTACTCGGTGAAGTTCTTGGTGGTGCCGGAGTCGTCAGAGCGGCTGACCGGGGTGACCTTGAGGTCCGGAAGCTTGGCGTCCGGGTTCATGGCGGCGATTGCCGGGTCATTCCACTTGGCGATCTCGCCGCGGAAGATCTTGGCCGCGGTGGAGGCATCCAGCTTCAGGTCCGTAACATCCGGCACGTTGAAGGCGATGGCGATCGGCGAGATGTAGACGGGGACCTCGATGGCGCCGTCCGGGCCGCACTGGTCCTTGGCCTTGGTGAGTTCCTCGTCCTTAAGGTAGGCATCGGAACCGGCGAACTGCGCCGAGCCGTCAATGATGGCCTTGCGGCCTGCGCCGGAACCGTCCGGGGAGTACTGCACGGTGGCGCCCTGGTTTGCGGTGGCGAAGTTGGTCTTCCAGACGTCCATGGCCGCGCCCTGCGCGGAGGAGCCGATGCCGGTCAGGGTGCCGGTGACCTTGGTGCCGGCAGCGGACTGGGTGCCTGCCGGGGAATTCGTGGCGTTGTCTGAACCGCAGGCTGTGAGCGCGAGTGCGCCAGCGGCGATGACAGCGATTGCCGCGTGGCGGCCGAAGCGGAGTGCCTTCACTTGGGTGTACCCCTTCCAGGGTTTCTGATGCGATCCGAACCGGAGACGTTCGGATTGGGAGCTGCGTACGTTGTGTACCTTCATTGAAGTTAGGGGTCCCAGGTAACGAGTATTGGGGTCCAAGGTGAACGGAGGATTAACGACGGCGGCATATTGGCTTACACATGCAGGGTCCCCATTGCGCTGGACGCGCCTCAGTCGTAGTGGGTCGGGCGTCGCATTGCGCCACGGCTAAATTTGGGAAGGGGTTTTGTGATGCAGGGCAGGTACAGCAGTGGCGTGCCGGCCCGGAGCGTGGGCCCGGGCTCAGTGTTCCGGCTTGTCGCGGGCGTCCTTCTGGTGCTGCTGGAGCTTCTCTTCTGAATCCCGGCGCCGCTGGCCCACGGTGCGCGTTTGGTGCGTGGACGGTGCGCTGTGATCGTCATGGCGTTCGGCGGGTGCCTTCTTTTCCTCGCCGTCAGGACCGGCCTGATCAGTGCCTGGCCGTTCAGTGCTGGGCTGATCCGCAGTGGGGTTTTCCGGCCTGGGTTCTGTGTTTTCGCTCATGGTTGCATGCTCCCACTGTGCTCGTGCCGGTGAAAGATGCAGCTCTGGTGATCAGCAGCCTTCCCTGCAGAGAACGGGTGCAGGCGTGGCCGCCGCGTGGCACGATGTGCGTTATGGAGACCCCCGGAGACCTGGACGCCCATCGCCTGGCCGGCGGGCCGCCGTCGGACGCGGACATTGATCTGTACCGCAGGCTCAGCGCCGACATCGCGGCCGGCGTGGCCGTCGTTTCCACGTCCCTGCGGAACCGCGATTACGCAGCCACGGTGAGCGCCTTCCTCTCCGTCTCCTACGATCCGCCGACCCTGCTGGTCAGCCTCTATGCGGAGTCCCGGATCGGCGAGGCGGTGGCGGAGGCGGGAACGTGGGCACTGAGCCTGCTGTCCGGCAAGCATCAGGGCGCCGCGAACTGGCTGGCCAGTCCCGGGATTCCGCTACAGGGGATGCTCGCCCAGGTTCCCTACCGCCGGGGTCCCGCCACCGGATCGGCGATCCTCAACGGAGCGCTCGCCTACTTCGAACTGCGGACTGTTGCGACCCATCCGGCCGCCACGCACCTGCTCGTTGTGGGCGAGGTCCTGGCCATGGGCAGTGATGCTGCAGCGGCCGAGGCCGTGGATCCGCTCATCCATTTCGGCTCCCAGTACCACCGCCTGGCACCCTAAACGCATGCGACCTGACCACGGCGCAGCCGGGCGACGAGGGTGGCGGCGAGCAGCGCCGTCGTAATCTCCAGGGCGATGACACCCAGCGAAGCCGAGGGGGCTGCGGCAGTTTCCGCAAAGGCCTCGGTTCCGGCGATGCCGGCGGCTCCGACGGCCGCCGCCGTTCCGTGGCTGTGGCTGGCCGGTCCCGCGGCGAGGAGCGGGACAGCGTGGAGGAGCGCCATCGCCAGGGCGGAGGCCATGACGCGGTGGAGTGTGCCGACGCGGACGTGTCGCCAGATGTGCACCGAACACGGCAGGCATACGGCAACCATGGCCAGCATCGAGAGGTTCAGCCACAGCGCATGGTGGTTGCCGGCGACCAGCCACAGGTGGAGGAGGCAGGAGCCGGCCGTCACGGCGGCGCACATCCGCGAGTGGAGGAGGCAGGAGCCGGCCGTCACGGCGGCGCACATCCGCGAGTGGAGCCTGGGCCCGGCTGCCCGGCCCCATGCCTGAATCGGTGTCATGAGCTAGCTGCTAACCATGGCAGTGGCCGCCGGCTGCCTGGGCTGAAGCGGGAACGTCCAGGACCGGGCTGCGGTCGAAGAAGCCCTCCGGCCGCAGCTTGAACCCCACCGTATCCACGGGCATGATCGGCCAGTCTTCGGGCCGCGGGAAATGGGTAAGTCCGAAGGTGTGCCAGACAACAATGTCCTGGCCGTCGATGTCCCGATCCTGGGCAATGTAGGCGGGCAGGCCCGCTCCTCCGGCATGCTGGTTCACGAAGTCGCCGGTGGGGTACCGCTCGTCTTCCGCGAAGCGGGTCACCCACAGGTCCTTCGTGGCAAATGCCGCACGCTTGGCGATGGAGGAGTCGCGATCAGCCAGGAGGGTCGGCTGAGCCTCGGTGTGGAGCTTGTAGCCCACGGGCTCCCCCAGGCGGTTCCTTGAGCCCGGGTTGGAAATGACCCAGGTCCGGCCGCTGCGGGCGTCAGCTTCACGGGCGGCTTCGGACTCCCGGGCCAGCAGGGTCCGCCTCCGCGAGAAGGCGTTGCCCCGCTCGTTGCCCTCCCCGATGGCCTGACGGACTACATCCTCTTCTTCCACCCTGTTGGTGAACCCGTCGATTGCCATGTCCAGCCGGGCGCTGAAAAGGTGCTGGTGGAAGGGGGCGCCCAGGCCCGGCGCCAGCTGCGAGATATTGTCCGAGCCGCCCTCCGGGTACGCGCTCGTGAAAACGACGCCGGTGGCCTTGGCCTCGAACTCGATGGTGCCGTCGAGGTAGAGGTACCAGTAGAAGCCGTAATCGTAGTTGCCGATGGTGGTGAAGAAGGAAATGACCAGTCGGCGGTTCCGGCGGGTGTAGTTGATGCCTGACCAAAGGTCGCTGTGCTTGGCCAGGATGCCCCAGTCCTCCTCGTGCATGCAGATGCCGTTTCGGATTTCGCGCGGGTTGCCGAACGCGTCGCTGATCACGGGGCTGAGGTAGGTGATGTCGCCGAGGCAGTCACAGCCCAGTTCGAGCGAATTGGCGTACTGGCCCACCAGGTATTCACCGGTGTCGAAGTAGTTCTGCCAGGACCGGATGGGCGACGGGTCGCCGTAGGGAACCACCATCTCGGCAATGGATGCGCGGTTGATGATGGGCCGCTTGCGGTCGCCATCCTGGAACGCAATGTTGTGCAGCACCACGCCCTCGCGGACATCGAAGCCGACATCGACGCTCCACTTTTCCCACTCAACATGGTTTCCGCCCGCGACGGTAAAGCTGGGTCCCTCCGGCTGCGTGATGCTGATGGGTTTCTGGGACGTGCGAAGCGGTCCGGTGAGCTCCGGGTCGGTGAAGTTGCCGTGCTCTGCCGGAACGGGGACCACTCCGGTGTCCAGCACCTGCGTCACGGTTTTGCTGACGACGTCCACGTAGGCAACCAGTCCGTCAACGGGGTGCGCCCAGGCGCTGTCCTCCGGAAACTCCTGCACGAAAGCCAGGCCGCGGAGGATGCGGCGTCCTTTTTCATCGGGGTACTCGAAGACGCCTGCGGAGAGCGGCGCGACGCGGACCTTGGCGACGTCAAGGCCCCTGGCCGCAAGCGCGGCCAGCCAGCGCTCGTCAGATGCCAGCAGTTCCTCAACGACTTCAAACTCCTCTTCCAGGACGGGCAGTTCGCCCGTGGCGGCGGTGTCGAGTTCGACGGCGGCGGTCACCGTGCCGCTCGTGGCGGAGACCGTGACATCCAGGGGTCGTCCGCCGGACACATCATGGATGAAGACGCGGAAGCGCCGGTCCTGGGTATCCGGAGCCGCGCCCCGGGCCGGATCCAGCGGGCCGAGGTACGCTATGCGCTTCTCCGGACCAAGAAGTCCCCCGGCGCGGAGGATGCCCTGGACGTCGGTGATTTCAGTGCCCGTTGCCAGGCGGTACTGGGTGGCTGTGTCAGCTGGTGCGAGTGTCATGAGCGACCTTTGTCCGGGACCGTGGTTCGGTCGGGATTTTTATTTTCTATAGTTGTAGAGAATAACCGTCCGTAAGATGGCTCACAATAGCCAGATGCCACATATTTCCGGGGAGCGGCAGCGTGCCAAAGATTGTTGACCATGATGAACGGCGTCTGGAGCTGGTGGATGCGACCTGGCGGATCATCGCCCGGCTGGGCATTGAAGGCGCCACCATGAGGGAGATCGCACTCGAGGCCGGGTTCGCGAACGGCGCCCTGAAACCGTACTTCCCCACCAAGGACACCCTGCTGACGTTCGCCTTCGGCCACGTCTTCAACCGGACCAATGAACGCATCGGGGAAGTGACCGCAGGCAAGACCGGCATCCCGGCGCTGCGGGCCTTCTGTGTTGAGGTGCTGCCACTGGACTCCGAACGCGTCAGTGAAGCGCGGATTGTCATTCCCTTTTGGCAAAAAGCCATCAACGATCCGGAAAAGGCCGCCATCCACCGGGAGTCCATGGAGCAGTGGCACGCGGCGATTCTGGAGTACCTGGCGCAGGCGCGGGAGTACGGAACCGTCAGTGCCGCCGTCGACGACGCGGCGGTGGCCGGCCACCTCCTGAACATGCTGCTGGGCGCGCAGATCGCCGCCGCCCTGGCCCCCGAAGGGCAGGTAGATCCGGGGTTGAGCGAACAGCTGGAGGCGTTCCTGACTCTCCTGGAGGCGAAGAACTGATCTTTTTTCGACATGCGTCGAAAAAAGATGACACGGCGGAATTTCGGCGCTAACCTGAAATGACTGTGTTCCAGGACACAGTCTGGGGACCGAAATTCAGGTGGCCGTCCGTCGTCAGGAACATCCAATGTCTGCAACAACAGTCCGCCCGGTGGGCCAGGACCTCACCTCCAACGTGGCCGCGTCGTTTGACCACTGGCGACATCTCGTGGCGCAGTCCTTCGTGCCGCTGACCGCGGAGACGGACCGCCCCGACTCCTTCCGCGGCCGCATGCGGTCCAGGGTTCTGGACCGCATGTGCATCGTGGAGGTGTCGTCCACGTCCCACAGCGTCCACCGCACACCGGCCCTCCTGGCGCAGTCGGACCAGCGCTATTTCAAGCTCAACCTCCAGCTGGAGGGGACCGGCCTCCTCATCCAGGACAACCGCGAGGCCGTGCTGCGCCCCGGGGACCTGGCCATCTACGACACCAACCGGCCCTACACCCTCGCGTTCGAAGAGCAGGCCCGGATGATGGTGGTCATGTTCCCGCACGACTCGCTGTCCCTGCCGCCGGACTACGTGGGGCAGCTTTCCGCGGTCCGCTTGGCCGCCGGGCACGGGCTGACCAGTATTGTGGGACCGTTCATCGCGCAGCTCGCCGGCAATCTCGAGGCGCTCAGCGGCCCCAGCGGTTCCCGGCTGGCCGCCAATACCCTTGACCTCGTGTCAACGATGCTCCATTCGGAACTGGACCTGGCCGCGGACAGCATGAAGCCCCAGATGGTGCTGGCGACATCGGTCCGCGAATACATCGACACGAACCTCGCGGATCCGCAGCTGTCACCGGCCAGCATTGCGGCGGCCCATTTCATTTCGACGCGCCACCTGCACAACGTCTTCCACGAGTCGGGCACAACAGTTGCCAGCTGGATCCGGAGCCGGCGGCTTGAACGGGTTCGCCGCGACCTCAGGGACCCGCTGCATTCCGGAACCTCAGTGGGCGCAGTGGCAGCGCGCTGGGGATTCCTGGACGCAGCGCATTTTAGCCGCACCTTCCGGGACGCCTTCGGCGAATCCCCCAGCGACTGGCGGCGCGGCGCCTGACCCACCGAACTCCCGGCCCGGCGGACGGGGTTCAGCGGTCGGGTCCCGCATACGGGACCCTGCCCAGGCCCTAGATCAGCCCCTGGGCCAGCATGGCATCAGCCACTTTGACGAAGCCTGCAATGTTCGCGCCCAGCACGTAATTGCCGGGTTGTCCGTACTCGTCCGCAGTCGCGGCGCAGCGGTGGTGAATGCCCACCATGATGTCCGTGAGGCGCTGTTCCGTATGGTCGAAGGACCACGAGTCACGGCTCGCGTTCTGCTGCATCTCCAACGCCGACGTGGCCACGCCGCCCGCGTTGGCGGCCTTGCCGGGGCCGAACAGCACGCCAGCATCCTGGAACACCGCCACGGCTTCACGGGTTGAGGGCATGTTGGCACCCTCACCGACGGCGAGCAGCCCGTTGCGGACCAGCCTCGCGGCAGCATCGCCGTCGAGCTCGTTCTGCGTGGCGCACGGCAGTGCGACTGTGGCGTCGACGTCCCACACCGAGCCGGCCTCCACGTAGGAAACGCCGGAACGGCGCAGCACGTAGTCCTTGAGGCGTCCGCGTTCCACTTCCTTGACCTGCCGGAGCAGGCCGACGTCTATTCCCGCCTCATCCACGATGTAGCCGGAGGAATCCGAGCAGGCCACCACTGCGGCGCCCAGTGCCTGCGCTTTCGCGATCACGTTGATCGCCACGTTGCCGGAGCCGGATACCACCACGCGCTGCCCGTCGAAGGACGTTCCCCGGGTCTTGAGCATCTCGCCGGTGAAGATCACCGTGCCGAAACCGGTGGCTTCGGGCCTGACCAGCGAGCCTCCCCAGGAGATGCCCTTGCCCGTCAGGACGCCTGATTCATAGCGGTTGGTGATCCGCTTGTACTGACCGAAGAGATAACCGATTTCGCGGCCGCCGACGCCGATGTCGCCCGCCGGCACGTCGGTGTACTCGCCGATGTGGCGGTACAGCTCGGTCATGAACGACTGGCAGAACCGCATCACTTCGGCATCACTGCGGCCGCGGGGATCGAAATCGGAGCCGCCCTTGCCGCCGCCGATGGGCATGCCGGTGAGGGCGTTCTTGAAGATCTGCTCGAAGCCGAGGAACTTCACGATGCCGAGATAGACGGACGGGTGGAAGCGCAGACCGCCCTTGTAGGGGCCAAGCGCGGAGTTGAACTCCACGCGGAAACCGCGGTTTATCTGTACGCGGCCGGCATCGTCGGTCCACGGCACGCGGAAGATGATCTGCCGCTCGGGCTCGCAGAGCCGTTCCAGGATGGCGGCTTCGAGGAACTCGGGGTGCCGGTCATGGACGGGGCCCAGGCTTTCAAACACCTCGGTCACCGCCTGGTGGAACTCGGCTTCGCCCGGGTTTCTGGCCAGGACGGTATCCCTGATGGCCTCGAGCCGTGCATCCATGGTGATTCCTTACGTCGAACCGCGCGCGGGAAGTCTCCGGCATACGCCGGACCGGCATCCTTTTATTGAAACTTCAACATATCCAATTGTGACTGCGCGGGCCGCGCATGGCCAATCGGTCTTCGACTAGCCTCCGTATTGTGACATCTAATTTCCATGAAACGAAAACAATGGCCTGGTGTTGCGGCCCGGCGGGGGACTTCTGATGGCCCATATTTGCCTGCTTCTCTCCGGGGCCGCGCTCCTGATCAACGGGCTCGCAGCGCTGAAGCTGCTCCCCCGCAGGGACGCCGCCGTGTTCAGCCTGGTCATCGGCAGCATCCAGCTGATCCTGGGCATCACGTACCTGGGGATTACCGGCGGCCGCGGTGGTGACGCCGGCGGAACACCCCTGCTGCTCGGCGCGGCCGGAATGTTCCTCTTCGGCCTGACGTACGTCTATGTGGGGCTGGATTTCCTGCTGGGGCTCGGCTCCAAAGGCCTCGGCTGGTTCTGCGGGATGGTGGGCGCATGCGGCCTCCTGCTCTCCGCGGCCTGGTCCGGGGAGGATCCTCTTCTGGCCGTTCTCTGGCTCTGCTGGACCTACCTGTGGATGCTGTTCTTCCTTCAACTGGCGCTGGGGTTCGAACGCCTCACGCCCCTCATTGGGTGGTCCCTCGTCCTCACCAGCCAGGCGTCAGCCACGGTTCCGGCGTTCATGGGCATCACAGGGCACTGGCCCACCGACCCCGAGGCGGTGATGGGGGCGGCGGCCTTCATCGTGGCGCTTTTGCTGCTGGCTGGCTGCCTCGGGTGGCGCGGGCGCCAGCCATCCGCCCGCGCCGCTGCCGTCCCCGCGGCCGCCCCCGCTCCCCCGTTACGCGGCGGGCTGAGGCTCTAGGATCCGGACCCGCTTCTCCACTCGGACTTCCACCAGCACTCCGGCCAGGAAAATCACGGGAACGGCCACCAGCAGCCCCACGGCTGTTTCGGCGCTTCCGCCGATGAGGGACGTGAAGTTGCTGACCACCAGGTAGAGCACCCAGGCCAGGAGGAGGGACGCGATCCCGGGGGCGAGCAGTGTCTGCCAGTGCTGTCCGGTCACCCGTTCGCGGCGGAAATAGGCGACGACGGCGAGTGAGCACAGCATGTACAGCACCAGCAGCGCTGCCACGGCAAGGCCGCTGAACCACGAGAAAAGGGTCAGGACGGGGTCCATTCCCAGCAGCGCAAACGGCGCGACGAGCAGGGCGGCGACCGCGGTCTGGATCCAGGCCGCGGTGGCCGGGGCGCGGTGCCTGTTGGTCCGGGCCACGACGGCGGGCATCGAGCCGCGGAGCGCCAGCGAGTGAAGGTACCGGTTGATGCCGTTATGGAACGCAATGATGCCGGCCAACAGGGATGTCACCAGCAGGACTCCGGCGGTCACCCCGGCCCATGGCCCGAACATCTCCACGATCGGGCCGATCACGAACGATGTGGCGTCGCCTGACTCCAATGCGGCGCCTGCGGCTTCGGCGACGCGTGACGGACCGTAGAAACTGACCAGCATCCAGGTGATGAAGGAGAAGAAGACGGCGATGATGCCTACGGAGAGATAAGTGGCCCGGGCAACGGTCCGGTGCGGGTCCTTCGCCTCGGCGGAGTAGATGGCCGTGGATTCGAAGCCGAACATGGAGGCCACCGCGAACATAATGGCGACTCCCGGAGCCCCGCTGGCGATGGCTTCCGGTGCGAACGAGGCGCCGATGTTCAGCCCCTCGGGACCGCCGCCGTGGAACAGGACAGAGAATCCGAACATCAACAGGATGGCCACCTCCAGACCCACCAGGACCGCAAGCACGCGGGCACCCAGCTCGATGTTCTTCGATCCCAGGACCTGGACGCCTGCCATGGTGACCAGAGCGAGCAGCCACCATGGAAGCGTCACCCCGGCCGATGCCAGCAGGCCCGAGAACGCGGCACCGTACAGCCCGTACATTGCCGCCTGCACCGTGCTGTAGGCCAGCAGGGCAAGCCACGCCGCCCCGGCACCGACCTTGCGTCCGAACGCTGCCGTGACGTAGGCGTAAAAGGCGCCGTTGGTCTGCACCTTCCGGCTCATGGCCACAAAGCCGACGGCGAAGATCACAATGACAATGCCGACGACGAGGTACGCGCCGGGGGCGCCGGCACCGTTGCCGAGCGCTGCAGCCAGGGGTGCTGCTCCGACGATTCCGGTCAGCGGGGCCTGCGCGGACAGGACAAAGAACAGAATGCCCAGGACTCCGATGCTGCCTGCGCGCAGTGCAGTGGAGTGTTCCTGGCGGGAACCGGGTTCCGCGGTCCGGGATTCGGGATTCGAAATACTCATTGGATCCTTCTTAACGGTCATGAGTGCTGGGATTGTGCTGGGGGAATGTGCTGCAAAACTTGGGATGGGTGCCGGGGCCTGGCAAGGGCTGCACCGTGAAATCCAGCATGGCAGTCGCCTCCGGCTGCGGCTTGTCTTGCAGCGATCAGTTCTTGTTCCTGAGCGCAATCACACCCATATGATCCCGTTCCGTTCGCTCCCGCACAACAGCCCTTCGCGGATAGACAAGACCCGCGGCGTGCGGCGGAGCACGCTTGAAGCAGCGCTGACAGGCCACACCGGCCTGCGGTCCCTGACCTACTCGAAGTGGAGTACCCCATGGAAACCTACGATGCCCTGCTGGCCTCGATCACCCCGGAGTCCGGCGAAACCCGGACCATCCTTGACCCCGCCACCGGAGAAGCAGTCGGTGAGGCGCCGGTCCACAGCGTCCAGGACCTGGAGCAGGCCATAGCCGCCGCATCGGCCGCCCAGCC